>CAZCXC010000053.1:0-5678 GCA_964502505.1 uncultured Enterobacteriaceae bacterium | reverse complement strand
ATAGCCCAATTCCTGCCATAAGTGATCGCAGATATGTGGTGTAATGACTGAAAGAAGCCGTATTAAGATCCCTATGGATTCTTCCAATAATTTACAGTCAAATTCTTGAGTTAATTTAACGGTCGACAAAATCCTTTGTTCCAATACGTTAAGCATTTTCATACAGGCCGAGGCCACAGTATTAAATTGATATTTGTCCATATCATGATTGGCTTGCTGTAATAGTAAATGAATCTCACGGCGTAATTTTTTGAAGGGCGTAGGTGCATCTTGCCAACTGAAGTTTTTATATTGTGAACGTTCAAGATTGATTGAATTTTTGCTTTGCTGACAAAATGCCCACACACGTTTCAAAAATCGATAAGAACCTTCGACACCTGTATCGGACCATTCCAGTGTTTGTTCTGGCGGTGAGGCGAACATCATAAAAAAACGTGCTGTGTCTGCGCCGTATTTATCGATCAGTGCCTGAGGATCGACACCGTTATTTTTTGATTTTGACATGGTACCAATGCCATCTGATTCCACTGCCTGACCATCACTTTTAAGTACTGCACTGATGCGTTGTCCTTTATCGTTCGTCTTTGTTTCTACATCAGCCGGATTAAAGTATTCAATACGCCCACTTTCTGGTTTACGATAGAAAATATCGTTCAGCACCATACCTTGTGTGAGCAAATTATTAAATGGTTCAGTGTAGTTAACCAAATTTAGGTCATGCATCACCTTACTCCAGAAGCGAGAATAAAGAAGATGCAAAATCGCATGTTCAATACCACCGATATATTGATCGACAGGCATCCAGTAATTGGCTCGATCATCGACCATCACTTCATCATTATCAGCACAACAGTAGCGCGCGTAATACCAGGAAGAATCGACAAAGGTATCCATGGTATCGGTTTCGCGCTGCGCTAGTTTGTTACAGTTTGGGCATGCGCAGTTAATAAAGTCATCACGTTTATTCAGTGGATTTCCGGATCCATCCGGAACACAGTCTTCCGGTAAGACGACCGGTAATTGATCATCCGGTACTGGAACATCGCCACAATTTTCACAATGAATAATAGGAATTGGACAACCCCAGTAACGCTGGCGGGAAATACCCCAGTCACGTAAGCGCCACTGTGTTTGTTTGCCGCCTAATTTTTTTGCCTTGAGGTCAGCAGCTATAGCATCCACTGCTGTTAGGTAATCAAGGCCATCGTATTTATCTGAATTTATGCAGCGTCCATTTTCTTTATCTTCATACCAATCTTGCCAGTCGTTAGTTGAGAACACTTTGCCATCTACTTCAATCACTTGTTTAATCGGTAATTTATATTGCTTGGCAAAATAGAAATCGCGTTCATCGTGTGCGGGGACTGCCATGACGGCACCTTCGCCATAACTCATTAACACGTAATTACCTATCCAAACTTCAATTTGTTCATTGGTCAGTGGATGTGTAACAAAGATACCTGACGGCATACCCTTCTTTTCAATATTAGCCAGATCGGCTTCCATGACTGAACCGCGTTTGCATTCTTCAACAAACGCAGCAAGTTCATTATTTTTATTTGCAGCATGTGTAGCAAGTGAGTGTTCAGCAGCTACAGCGCAGAAAGTAACACCCATGATGGTATCGGCACGAGTTGTGAACACCCAAAGTTTTTCCTGTTTACCATTTAGCTCATAGGGGAAGGCAAAGCGAACACCAGTACTTTTACCGAGCCAGTTGGCCTGCATTGTTTTAACACGCTCTGGCCAACCTGAAAGCGATTCAAGATCTGCAAGCAATTCTTCTGCATATTGGGTAATTGCAAGGTAATAGCCTGGGACCTCGCGTTTCTCGATCAATGCGCCAGTGCGCCAACCGCGACCATCAATAACCTGTTCATTTGCCAGTACGGTTTGATCAACCGGGTCCCAATTCACCACCTGGGTTTTTTTATATGCAATCCCTTTTTCCAACATGCGCAGAAACAACCATTGATTCCATTTATAATAATCAGGTTCACAAGTGGCTAGTTCACGATCCCAGTCTATGGCAAAGCCAAGCGACTTTAACTGTGAACGCATGTAATCGATATTTTCGTACGTCCACTTTGCAGGTGATACTTTATTATTAATAGCGGCATTCTCGGCAGGTAGTCCAAAAGCATCCCACCCCATGGGTTGTAATACATTTTTACCCTGCATCCTTTGGTAGCGGCTAACAACATCACCGATGGTGTAGTTACGTACATGCCCCATGTGTAACTTGCCACTGGGGTAAGGAAACATCGACAGGCAATAAAATTTTTCTTTATCAGTGTCCTCACACACCTTGAAAGTTGCATTTACTTCCCACTTTTTCCGTACTTTAGATTCTAAACTCGTCGGGTTATAAGCTTTTTCCATACCTGTTTAATGTGTTTAATAAAAGCAGCAAGGATACAGCAGCAGATATAGCTCTAACAAGTCAATGAAAATATAAAGGGAGAAAATTAAGAGGAGAAAACAAAAAGCCTCCCATAAGGGAGGCTGGATAGTGACACTAAGACTAGTTAGCGCTTATTCGTCACTGACTGTAAGATTTTCCCGATTGTCATCAACAATTGTTTGGCCAATACCACTGATTTCTGCAAGATCATCAACTGATTTGAAAGGGCCATTTTGTTCACGATAATCGATGATTGCCTCAGCCCGTTTCTCACCTACACCCTTGATGGATGTCATGAGAGTTTCTTTATCAGCAGTATTAATATTGATTGCTTCGGCAAACAATATCCCTGGAACAAAGAGAAGGGTAACAAGAATAGTTTTTACTAAAGTGTTCATATTTTTACATCTCCTTTATTTGATTTTTATTAATCCCTTTTTGCACCATGCAAAAATGAACGCTTGTTATATTAATATTAACTTCTTTGAATGAAAATCCTTTGAAAAAGGTATTTTGAGTTACCAAAAATAAACTGAAAATTCAACTAATATCGAAGCTGCTTAGGAGATGCGACGACTATTGAGGTATCAAGGATGTAATCTAAAAAGATTACCAATAAATTTGTGCTCTCATTTGGAAAACACTAGGCTCATTTCCATCAAGCGTGCCCCCGTCTACTTCCAATACCTTAATATAATTTGCTATGAATCGGATATTAGTTGTTGGGTACCAGTTTATTCCAACTGAGACATTATCCTGTTCGCCACCCATAACATCATTATCACTCAAATCGATATGACTAAAGCGTGCCGCAAGCTGCCAGGCACCTCGTCCGTTGCTACTAATTGCGTTATTTGGTCTTACGCCTTTAAAGTTGCCACCGTTAAAATTGTAGTTGCGTGACTCCCCTGTTAGAAACCAGCTGCCTTCAATGTAGTAACCATAAAAATCAATATCGGCATTACTCGAAATTTTACGATTTGCATCTACTCTTAGATATTCAGTCTGAATGGCGAATGGCCCTTTGACTGCAGCAGCTTCAATCCCTAAACGGAAAAAATCTTTAGCATCAAAAGTGCCTGTATCAACAAGACGTACGTCCGTGATATGTGACTCTGGCTGTGCTCTGAATCTTATAGAGTCATCATCATTTGATGAACGCCAGGAACCCGCCACACCCAAATGGATGACTTCATCTTTCTTGTGTATTGGGGAAAAGGTCATGCGGCCAGTAACACCATGGCCGCCATGCGTTGGTTGTTCTAACCCACCACCGAATACTCCAGCACTAGCTGTCCATAGATCACCATATGTGTCAAAACGTACACCAAGGTTTCGGCCCAGAGATAGCGTGTTTGGAAGTGCACGTTCCATGAAAGTGTAATAATTACTACTGGTTAACTCTTCCAGACTGAAAGGTTCTTTAAAATGCCCAACTGTTATTTTAAGTAGTTTGAATCCTGTGTATGCGATATAGGCATCTTTTAATCCATCATCAAGGGCTTTTTTCTTGCCTGTCCCGACAAAATCGTATTGAAATTTAAAATTCCAATATTCTTTTAGCGTACCACTAACAAATAATCGCGCACGACGTACCTCTACTCCGCTTTCAAGTGACGGTGAACCATCATTAAAATATTTCGCTGCATCTAAATGGAAGCGACCACCAATTTTTACTTTCCAACTATCATCCGACGCTTTAAATTCAAATTTATTAATTGTTTTATATTGCGATAGATCAGATGCTACATTTTCTGCTGCAATAACAGGAGAGATAGTCAATAAAATAATTATTATTGATCTAATGGATACTAGCACATCTGCCCTCCTTTATAGGGAGATTTTATTGGAATAGCGATAGAGAATATGAGATTTTGAAAGTCGTGTAATGCACGCCACGGCCAAGAATAAACCATTGATAAATAATTAAGGCACATTTTGTGCGCGCATTATATATACGCGATTGACTATGTAAAGCGTTTATTTCTCTGCAACAATATATGCTATCCAGCCTGCATCCGCTTCTCCTTCAGTTGTTGCTGTAAAGACCCCATTGCCTTCATCATCTTCGTCTGTACCTTCCCAGTATACTGTCGGTTTAAAACTTGCCTCGGTTAGCATTTCAGTTAATTCCGGTAAACTCCATAAGCGCCATTCATAGGTGAATGCATTTTTGAGCTTGGATCCATCCTTAAATTTAAAATGAATTTTACAAGTACAGTGACCCGTTACTGGATTATAACTGGCTTGATCCCACACATAGGTGAACCCAACATTTTCAGTACTTTCTTTCATTTCCTGATATGCCTCATAACCTCCAAAAGCATCAAGAAAGAAAATACCATCATCGACTAAACTGTTATGTACGCATTTGAAATAACTGATCATTGTTGGCCTGTCTTTAAAAATCCAGTAACTGAAATTCATCGCCAGCACAATATCAACAGGTTGAACATCAACTTGCATTACATTTTCATTTAGTAACTGTAAGCGTTCTATCTGCTCTTTTGTTAAAGAAGAAATATTGTTATTTCTACCCCACTCCAACACGTCCGGATCTAGATCTACACCAAAAGCCTTGTTCATATCACGACGGCAGATCCATTCGCAGGATGTATTTGCTGTTCCACAAAAATCCTCTCGCAATGTAACTGCATCACGATTTCTCAAAGATCTGAAGGTATCATCGACAAAATCAATTTCTGACTCTACGTTTTGAACGGACTGTTCATACAGTTTGTGTTTATCAGCCTTTTCGGCCATTTTTGTTTTGGATGAATCATCTTGTTGCTTTCTGTAACGGTGTTTTTTTGTTGATAACATCTTAATTTTGTATATTTTTTACTTGTTAAAATGAGACCGCGTATGTTACGTGATAATCAAACTAGTGTGTAATTCATTAAACAAATTTTAGGGACAATAAAAACCCCGCATTAAGCGGGGTTTTATTACTTCTTTATGACAAATAAAGCAAGTTTATTACATCATACCGCCCATGCCACCCATACCGCCCATGCCATCCATATCCGGCATAGCTGGCTTATCTTCCTTTGGCATTTCTGCAACCATGGCTTCCGTTGTGATTAACAGACCTGCAACAGAGGCAGCATTCTGCAAAGCAGTGCGTGCAACTTTAGTTGGATCCAGGATACCCATTTCGAGCATATCGCCATATTCACCGGTTTGCGCATTGAAACCATAATTATCTTTGCCATCGATCACATTGTTGAGAACCACAGATGGTTCCCCGCCGGAATTGCTAACAATTTGCCGG
>CAZCXC010000052.1:0-1531 GCA_964502505.1 uncultured Enterobacteriaceae bacterium | reverse complement strand
AGAAATAGCCCAATTGAAAGAAACAGTTGCTGCATTAGATACTGGTCTGGATGCTATTGTAGGTCGTCAGGGTATTCGATTGTCTGGTGGCCAAAGACAGCGGCTTGCGATAGCACGCATGGTATTAAGTGAGCCGAAGATCGTTATTCTTGATGAGGCGACTTCTGCATTGGACGCAGAGACTGAATATCATTTGCATAATGCGTTGAATGATTTTTTGCATGATAGAACGACTATCATAGTGGCGCATCGCTTGAGCGCTATCAAGCAAGCAAGACATGTTTATGTGTTTGAAAATGGAGAAATCAGTGAACAGGGCAGTCATAAAGAATTATTGTCCCAGGACGGACTCTATTCAAAACTTTATGGTGTACGTCAGTCTATGGGTTGAAGTTATTTTATCTCTTTATTTATAGCGAGTGAGAGTATCTTAGATTAATAGACTAAAAAATCCAGTTCAAATCCGGGGCTGTAACAGAGGTAATCTATTATTTCTTCAAATTTACTGCATTGTTTTTATACAAACCCCATAGTTATTTTTTTAACTAATTCATTTTAAGTATAGCCTATCATTGTTTACTTCATAGTAATCCAGGGTTTTACGAACTGCATTGATGACTGTGCGGGACGAAATTGTTGCCCCACTGAGTTGATCATACTGACCACCTTCATTTTTTACAGCCCAGGCATCGAGAGGTATATTCTTGAGTGAACGACCAGTAAATTGTGATATCCAGCCAGATTTATTTTGATCTATACCATCGCCAAGACCCTCCGTTTCCTGGTGTTCGATAATCTGCACACCTAATAATGTTCCGTCTTTCGCAATACCCACAGCGAGTTTAATTAGTCCGCTATAACCTTTTGTAACTATTGGTGACACCACCAAGCCTACAGGTTCATTATTTTTCCGTGCCCTGAAGATAGAAACATTATTTTCACTACCGAGAAAGCCAGGTTCATTTACTTCGATAACATCACTATAAAATTCGTTATCATAGTCCAGTGGCATCAAAGCATCGAGAATAGGTAATTGATATCGGTGGGCATTATCAGCAATTTTTTCATGGGTTAAACTATCGAAGATACTGAGTATTAATGTACAAACTACGGCGAGTCCAATAAGTGGCATTATAATATTTTGACGGTTGTTGCTATTCATTTCAAAGACTCACCAAATACATTCGGGCGTGTAGAAATATCAATCAGTGGAACAGCTGCATTCATGATCAATACGGCAAATGCAATTCCGTCGGGATAACCACCCCATGTTCGTATGATGTAAGTAAGCATTCCAATGCCTATGGCAAAAATAATTTTTCCACGAGGTGTAGTAGAAGTGGTTACCGGATCAGTAACTATAAAGAATGCCGCTAACATTGTACCACCAGTAAACAGGGTAAAAATGGGGGAGAGATAAATGTTATTGTCATACCAATAAAATATCAGGCTTACAACAAAAAGACTTGTAATAAAAATGACAGGTAATTGCCATTTGATGATGCGTATAATCAGTAACCATATACCTCCA
>CAZCXC010000051.1:0-4994 GCA_964502505.1 uncultured Enterobacteriaceae bacterium | reverse complement strand
TATAACGCCCATGAACTGGTTACCTACTTGAGCACTGATGCTACTGACATCTGTAGCCAGGCCCTGACCGGAAAATACACCCAATGTGGTCGCAGAAAAAACACCTGTCAGCATCGCGCCGACAATACCGCCCACGGCATGCACACCAAAGACATCGAGTGAGTCGTCATAACCTATGGCACGCTTTAAGGTGGTAGACGCAAGGAAGCAAATCACACCAGCGGAAGCACCGATAACAAGTGCACCCATAGGACCTACCGAACCGGAGGCCGGTGTGATGGCTACCAGACCAGCGACTGCACCAGAGGCTATGCCCAATACACTGGGTTTACCATGCGAAATCCATTCACCAAACATCCAGCCAAGTGCTGCTGTTGCTGTAGCAATCTGGGTCACTGCCATGGCCATCCCGGCAACACCATCGGCTGCTAATTCACTGCCTGCATTGAATCCAAACCAGCCGACCCATAACATGGCTGCGCCGATCAGGGTGAGTGTTAGATTGTGCGGTGGCATGGCCGTGTTTGGATACCCCTTACGTTTGCCCAGTACAATCGCTGCCACCAGACCCGCAACACCTGCATTGATATGTACAACAGTACCACCGGCAAAATCCAGGATGGCAAATTTGCTGCTAAGCCAACCACCGCCCCATACCCAATGGCAAATCGGTGCATAGACAATAGTCACCCAGATACCCATAAACAACAGCATGGCCGAGAATTTCATGCGCTCGGCGAAGGCACCGACGATCAGCGCCGGTGTGATGATGGCGAAGGTCATCTGAAACGTCATGAAAACCGTTTCCGGAATAGTCCCACTCAGGCTATCGGCCTTAACATTAGCTAGCATGGCATTGCCGAAACCACCCCAGAATCCATTCATACTACCACCATCACCAAATGCGAGACTGTAAACAAAAAGCACCCACAATATGGTCATCAAGCAGGTAATAGCAAAACACTGCATCATGACAGACAGGACATTCTTGCTACGCACCATACCGGCATAGAAAAGTGACAAACCGGGAATGGTCATAAACAGAACCAACACTGTTGCAGTCAACATCCAGGCCGTATCGCCAGTATTCAGCTCATCTGCCATCGCAAGCGATGGTAAGAGCATCAGAAAAAGCACTGACAAAGTGCCAACAATACCCTTGAGATTAATTAATTTACTCATAAACCATTTCATCTTTCGTTCCTCCCCTCGGGATCGTTATTTAAAGTGCTTCCTCACCAGTCTCACCAGTACGGATACGTGCTACCTGTTCGAGGCTCACTACGAAAACCTTACCATCACCAATCTTGCCAGTATTTGCAGCCGTGGAAATCGCTTCGATAACCTGGTCTGTTTGACCATCTGCAATGGCAACCTCAAGTTTGATCTTGGGTAAAAAATCAACGACATATTCAGCACCACGATATAACTCAGTGTGCCCTTTTTGCCGACCAAAACCTTTTACTTCTGTAACCGTCATACCCTGGATACCAATTTCAGATAATGTCTCGCGAACATCATCGAGCTTGAAGGGCTTAATAATTGCTGTGACCAACTTCATGGCACATTACCTCCCATAATCTATGGGCCTCACCTATGCGAGGCCCAGTCGTTAATAAATTTAGAAACTAGCTGAGACTGTGAAAACAACTCTATCGTCGGCATCACCAACAATGCCTGCACCGCAAGAACCACCACCAGCAACAAAACAGCTCGCTGTATCGCTCTCTCCGGACGCCGTATGGTAAGTCACATCAGCATTGAACATCTTCCAGTCTTTATTCAGGCTGACAGCAACATGATCATATTCAATACCTCCAGGGCCCGTAGTTAAATCACCATCAACATCCAAGTTGCCGTAGAGAACACCAAAGTTAAATCCATAGGGTAGTGAAAGACCCAGATCAAAAGTAAAGTAAATTGAACTGTCATCACTACCAAAATAGTCAGGTGAATGTGCTATAGATCCCTTTATGGTTGGTTCAAATTGGACCGGAAAGGTATAACTCAGGCTGCCATTGACTTCCCAAAATTCATAATCAACACCAAAGGAATCATCTTCATCCTGAGCTGGATACATGTAGTACAGTCCATTAATATCCCAAGTAATACCGGTATCTAACAAACTACCCGTTAAACCCGCATACCAGTCAATCTCGATATCAGCCGAATCACCAGCCGCACAAGAAGTAGCTATACCATCACAGAGGTTGAAATTTACATTGGATGCCCAGGTACCAGCATAAAAATTAACTGGTTCAAAACCGCTAAAAGAATAGTCAAACCCACCTTGTAAAGCAGGACCTGAATCAGTTTGACTAACACCTCTGAATACATAATCTGAGGTGTAGGCAACATTCGCACTAAATTCATGCGGTGAATCTTCAGCACTAACTACTGGCGCACTGAGTAACAGTGGCACAAGCAGACTGCCTACCAAAAATTTTATTTTTTTCATCATCTAACCCTCTCTAACTATTAAATTTTCGTTATTATGAAATAAATGGCCATTTATTCCTGACAGACTTACCAGCACTTTTTGTGCCAAAGATAAATTAACAAAGTAAATTCAAATAGTTATGAAGGTTTTCAGCAGGATTTTACTAATTTGGTAGTATCAATTAGTAAATTATTGCACCGTGCTAGTGCACTTTAATCAGATATTGCATTTATATTGTGCGTCGATAACATAACGCATCATCTGATTAAATGTATGCGCCATAACATGTACCTAGGATCAAATTAGAATGCATTCGTATAAAATAATCTTTTCAATTCTGAATATATAATGTTTGATGACACCAAGATTGATAACTTTATAAAACAGGTTCTGGATAATTTACCCGTTGAGTTAACTCAAATAAAACAGGATCTGGAAAAAAATCTTAAGGTAACAATTAGTAATAGTTTCTCAAAAATGGATCTTGTCACACGTGAGGAATTCGATGTACAGGCTGCATTGTTAGCGCGTACGCGTGTACTGTTAGAAGAGATGGAACAAAAAGTGGAACAATTGGAAAAAGTACTTTCAGAAGAAAAGCAAAGTAAATAATATTTCTTTATACTAACTAGATAACTGAATTAGAATAAGGGCACCTCTAAAAAAACAATACTATTTGCCAGGAAAGGCATAAGGAATATAAAGGATTATGAGTATTGCCATTATCTATAGCCGCGCACAAGTGGGTATTCAGCCGCACTGGTTACGGTTGAAGTACATCTCACTCGAAAGTAGCACGTACGATTGCCGATTTGGCCAATTCGGAGCAGATTGCAAACAACCATTTGGGTGAAGCAATCAACTATCGACGGTTAGACAGGACTAATACCCTGTTAAATTAAGACTTATGTGCTTGCGTGCTGTGCTCTATTCAGGTCAAATTAAACCATGTCAGAGAAACAAAAACACGATATCCGGATACAGGTTGAAACAGCCTATATTCAGGAACAATCAATTCCGGAAGAAAACCGATATGTTTTCGCCTACACCATCACAATTAAAAATGAAGGTGGTATTTCGGCACGCCTCATGAATCGTCACTGGATCATCACCGATGCAAACAATAAGGTGCAGGAGGTACGTGGTGAAGGCGTAGTCGGCGAACAACCCAACCTCACCCCGGGTGATATCTTTCAATACACCAGCGCTGCGATGATTGAAACACCTGTTGGCTGTATGCAGGGCAGCTATCAAATGATCACAGAAAATGGTGTTGAGTTTGATGCGGAGATTCCTGCTTTTAATTTATCAACCCCACATATTCTACATTAATTCTTTTTGTGTCTGTTTATGCCATAGGTGATCTTCAGGGCTGTTTCGACGAATTAAAAGAACTGCTAGATAAGATCAATTTTGATGAAAGCAACGATCAGTTATGGTTTACCGGTGATTTGGTTAACCGCGGACCAAAATCTCTTGAATGTTTACGCTTTGTTAAAGCACTTGGAGATAACGCTGTTACTGTACTAGGTAATCATGATCTGCATCTGTTAGCTATCGCAAATGGTCAGGAACAATTCATGCGCAAAGCAGATACCCTGCAAAGTATACTAACAGCATTTGATCGTGAAGAATTATTGAGTTGGTTAAGACAATGTCCATTATTACATCACGATAGCGATCTCGGTTTTACTTTGATACATGCCGGCCTGCCTCCGCAATGGAATCTGGAACTAGCAACGACTTGTGCAAAAGAAGTCGAAACTGTTTTATCAGGAAATAATTATATCGATTACTTTGCCGAGATGTATGGTAATCAACCCGATAGTTGGTCGGTCGATCTTACAGGTTGGGATAGATTACGTTTTATCACTAATTGCTTTACACGTATAAGATATTGTACGCCTGATGGACGTCTTGAGTTTAAAGAAAAAGGGCCACCCGGCCAGCAAGCTGCTCCTTATGTGCCCTGGTTTAAGATCACAAACCGTCATAGTCGTAATTTAGAAATAATCTTTGGTCATTGGGGCACACTACTTTTGAAAGAAGAAGAATATTCAAATGACAATGTGTTTCCAATAGACACAGGCTGTCTTTGGGGCAGGAAACTTACAGCATTGCGACTGGAAGATACGCAATATTTCAGCGTGCCTTCACAACAATTAATAAAAAAATTTAACTAAAACGTAATATTGATACCATTAACCACTCGGTGGTCTGGCACATTCTTTTGTGTTTTAAATTTTTTGTCCTGAACAAGGATACTAAATCAAACTGCTAACAAATGAATCAACCTGAAACACATAGAGTCAAACCAAAACAGCAACTAACATTTCTGGATGCCACCAGCATTATCGTTGGCATCGTTATCGGTGCCGGCATCTACGAAACCACACCCTTGATTGCAAGCTCGGTAAGCAATTCTTTTTGGCTCATAATCCTATGGTGTTTAGGTGGTTTATTGTCACTTATCGGTGCGCTTTGTTTTGCAGAACTCACAACACTCTACCCCAAGGAAGGAGGTGACTATGTCTTTCTCACAGAAGCTTATGGA
>CAZCXC010000050.1:0-11630 GCA_964502505.1 uncultured Enterobacteriaceae bacterium | reverse complement strand
CAAGCTGCCTCACCTATGGCCATTAAGCCTGAAACAATGGTATCAGGTTCACCGTCTTTTAATGTAACCACTTGTCCGTGATAATTTGTCGGGATACCGCCCATGTTGTAATGGACGGTTGGAATCACAGGTATAGGCTCTTTAGCAACATCAACACCGGCAAATATTTTGGCAGATTCAGCAATACCCGGTAGTCGTTCATTAATAACTTCAGGGCCAAGGTGTTCAAGGTGTAAGTGGATATGATCTTTCTCATGACCAACACCACGACCTTCGCGAATTTCCATCGTCATGGAGCGACTGACCACATCACGTGAGGCGAGATCTTTTGCCGTAGGTGCATAACGTTCCATAAAACGTTCGCCTTCTGAATTGGTAAGGTATCCACCTTCACCACGAACGCCCTCTGTAATCAGGCAACCGGAACCGTAGATTCCCGTCGGATGAAACTGGATAAATTCCATATCCTGACAGGGTAATCCAGCACGCAATACCATGGCATTACCATCACCGGTACAGGTGTGGGCGGAGGTACAGGAAAAATAGGCACGACCATAACCACCTGTTGCCAGTACTATCTCATGGGCACGGAAACGATGGATTGTGCCATCATCAAGGTTCCAGGCCATCACGCCACAACATGCACCTTCATCATCCATAATGAGATCAAGTGCAATGTATTCGACAAAAAATTCAGCGTCGTATTTGAGTGATTGCTGGTACAAGGTGTGTAATATTGCATGACCGGTACGATCAGCTGCAGCACAGGTTCTTTGAGCTGTGCCTTCACCAAAATTTGTGGTCATGCCACCAAATGGGCGTTGATAAATTTTGCCTTCTTCTGTACGTGAGAAAGGAACGCCATAATGCTCAAGTTCTATTACAGATGGCATCGCTTCACGACACATGTATTCAATAGCATCCTGATCACCTAACCAGTCAGAGCCTTTAACTGTATCGTACATATGCCAACGCCAGTCATCCGGGCCCATATTTCCGAGTGCGGCACTCATTCCGCCTTGAGCAGCAACCGTGTGACTGCGGGTAGGAAAGACTTTGGTGATACATGCTGTCTTCAAGCCTTTGGCGGCCATGCCAAAAGTAGCACGTAAGCCTGCGCCACCAGCGCCTACAACAACGACATCATATTTGTGATCAATAATTTCGTATGCATTAGTCATTAGTTTC
Organism: uncultured Enterobacteriaceae bacterium; assembly: GCA_964502505.1. Classification (GTDB taxonomy): domain Bacteria; phylum Pseudomonadota; class Gammaproteobacteria; order Eutrophobiales; family Eutrophobiaceae; genus CAZCXC01. Next base: position 10,442 of record CAZCXC010000050.1, on the reverse strand, counting down.
TTATAACCCTAAAGAAACTCTTAAGACGGCAACAATAGATACAAGCCCGGCAAATAGCATGACAAACTTATTTAAAATAATACTGCTTATTTTTAAGACTTCGCTTTCTATATAATCTTCAATAACGACCTGCATACCCAGTTGCGCGTGATAAAACAGGGAAAAGATAAAAAGTATTAACAACACCGTGACAATAGGAGAATCTATCCACTCAATCACGACACTATGTTCCATTCCGGTCATACTAACCAATGAATAGATCAGCCAGACACATAAAGGGATTAATGCAATTGCTGTGAGTCTTTGTGCCCACCAATGGTGTGTGCCTTCTTTTGCTGAGCCTAATCCTCGAGCAAGACTCAACGGAGTACGTAAACTCATACGCTACTCCCAGCAAGACAGTAGGTTGCGGCACTAAGTAAGACTGTTGCAATAATTACAATGTAACCAGAGGCATACGTTGTCTTGATTTCAAGTCCGAGACCAATGTCCCAAAACAGATGACGTACACCATTACACAAATGGTAATAAAGGGAAAACACCCAAGCCCAAAATAGTATTTGTCCATACCAGGCATTGATATGGTTTTGCAGATTTGCATAGGATTCCGGTCCACTTGCAATAGCAAGTAACCAATAACAAAGAAACAGAGCACCAAGACTCAAAAATACCCCTGTTCCTCTATGGGTAATCGAGAGGACTGAGGTTAACTGAGGCTTATAAATCAGTATTGGCGAAAGCGGGCGGTTGTCCGTTGCCATAGCATTGTTACTCCTCTGTGCGCTTACTTGTTGAAAACTCTCTCTGACAATAAATACCAGATGAAGCTTTATTATTTTTTATTATTAATCAAATCCTCGTCAAAAATCGATGCAGCGGCCACTTTTTTCCCAATCACCATAACGTGTTGGTTCAAGGCCTTTGGGCCCACCTATTTCTTTTGGGTGTTCAATTACTTTTTCTTGTTTTTGCAATTGTTGCCCATTATGCTCAATTGTCTTGTTTTTCTGTTTCCCATCCATGCTTATATTTCTCATGTTGAGCGGGTTTTCTCAAGTTTATTATTGTTTTAATTTATTGTTTTTGCTGCCCTGGCAGGGTGGCAATTATAGCAGGAATTATCGATAATTTAGATAGATAGGATATAAATAGCATAACTCAACGCAGTTGAAATGCGACAGGAGGTCATAGGGCATTGATATCTAGCGCATTCGAATTACCGATTCGGATCGAAATAAAACCGTCAAAATGGTTAGCCATTGGATTAGCAATATCACATATTGGTGCAATCTTGATGTTGTGGTTTGTAGATCTAGCGTTGTGGACAAAAATGTTGTTGGTCATTGTGGCCATGTTAAGTTTAATCCATAGCTTCTATTTTTATATATGGCAAAAATCACCACGTAGCTTGATTGAATTAATCCTCAATGATAACGAGGAATGGCTTTTAATTCGCAATGATGGCCGGGTTGTTGAGGCTGATTTAAGGCAAGGTGCCTTTGTTCACCCCATGCTGATCGTTTTACCTTTTCGTTATGGTCTACGTTATACATCAGTTATCTTAACACCTGATAAAGTTAACGCAGACACATTACGGCGTTTACGTGTCAGATTGAGATTCAAACGTAAAGCAACTTCAAATCAATATTAATTAGATGTTTTCTTTAGATGTCTTTGCGTACGCCATGCTATCCATAATTTATGTAATGGTGTTAGTGTTATCTTATGTTGGTGTAGATTAAAATTATCTTTTTCTATTTCCTTGCAGGTTTTTGTAATAAGGCGATTCATAATCAAGCAACACAACTGTGGATATCTATCTTGTGCAGGAAAATCTGTATAAATTTTGTCCATCTGATCTATGAGACGTTGAATTTGTGCCGCAATAAAATCATGTATTTTATTATTATCTGGATTAATAAAATCGGCCAAAGTTAAACATGCACTATTTATTACTTCATTAGGTAGAAGTATGTGTCCTCGCAATGCGTCGTGATGTATATTCTGGATGATCTCAAATGTAGCAATTAAACTACCAATGTTGTTTGCAAACGTAGATGTTTTTTGAGCTCGATAAGCACAGAGCTCAGCTGTGAGTTCCCATATCAGTCCATTTCCTTGTTTTAGAAAGGTAATTAAATCTTCATAAGTATGGAATTGATGGTTTTCTAACTTTTGTTCATTGTGAAGAACGAATTGATGTAACTTGTCTTCATTGATCGAGTGTATTGTGAGTAGTTTAGTTAATGCTTTTCCTACGGGGTGTCTGGCCTGTTGGTTATAGATACGCTGTATTTCTTCATGCCACCACTGTAATTTAATCCGGGCAACGCCAGGATCAGAACACTCAAAAACAATATCTCCAATTTCTGTAGAAAATGCGTGTAATGTATAAAGTGATTGTTGTAGTGGTCGTGAATAAAACAGGATGCTGTAATAAAGGTTCGAACCAGGTGGTGCTGCCTTAATTTGGCAATAGTCTTGTGTGCTCACTGCCGATCTGAAAAGTTTTTTATCCAGGTAATAATTTCATTTGGATGTGCCACCATCCCATCGGCTTGCCATTGACTGGGGTCTTCATCAGCATTGATATAGCCGTATTGTGCGATTAATGTATGCATGCCTGCAGCGCGACCTGCATCGATATCACGCTGTGCATCACCCACATAAAGTGTGTGAGCAGGTTCACTGTTGGTCATTTTACATGCATGATGCATCGGTGCCGGGTGTGGTTTACGGTGGTTAGTTGTATCGCCACTGATAATGCATGCTGCACGTTTTTCCATATCAAGTTCCTGCATCAACGGCTCAGTTAACCAGGTCGGTTTGTTGGTAATTATTCCCCAAAGAATCTGTGCGGATTCCAATGTTTGAATTACTTCATCTATACCGGGGAAAAGTTTTGTACTGCTGTGCATGCGTTGATTATAGATATCAAGAAAGCGTTGCCTTAGCATCGGAAATTCACTTGCACTTTCATCAATTGTGAAAGCAAGTTGGATCATAGCATTACCACCCAGTGATACCGCAGGTCGGATTATTTCCAGAGGTAATGTCGGTTGTCCATGTTCCGTCAGCAGCTGATTCAATGCTGCGGCTAGATCAGGTGCCGTATCAGCAAAAGTGCCATCCAAATCAAAAAATACCGTAGTGATCATAAGTAATACAAATATTATTTTTCAGAACATGAATGCATCAAATAATTCACATTGGGGTTTTTACTGATGCTGAAATGATTAATCAAAGGTAAATAAGATATACCCGCAATATTTTTAACGCTAAGTCCGTACTGTTGGCACCAGGAAGCCAGCTCAAATGGGCGAATAAAACGAGAATAGTTATGTGTGCCAACAGGTAATAAATTCAACAAGTACTCGGCACAAAGCACGGCAAGCACATACGCAGGTAAGGTCCGATTTATAGTTGAGAAAAAGACCTGCCCACCCGGTTTGATCAGTTTAGCACAGGCATTCACTATTGATTGCGGGTTTGGCACATGTTCAAGCATCTCCATACAAGTAATAACATCGAAAGAATGGAGATGTGTGTCTATATATTGCTCTACTGTAATGTTGATGTACTGGATATCCAGTTTTGATTGCTTACAGTGTTGTCTTGCCATGGTTAACGGCGCTTCACTGATATCCAGACCCGTTACGTGTGCACCCTGCCTAGCCATTGCCTCGGTTAATATGCCACCGCCACAACCTATATCCAGGACTTTTTTACCTGATAGTGCAATATATTGCTCAATATATAGCAGACGGACCGGGTTAATATCGTGCAGTGTTTTAAACCTACCGTTTGGATCCCACCAATCTGACGCAAGGGCGTCAAATTTAGCTTTTTCATTTAAGTCTATATTCGTATTGGTAGGTACCATCAGCTAAAAATAAATTTAATTGTATTAATACTTATTCAATTATATTAACTTTACATTGTAACTATCTGTAATTATAGATCTATTGTATGCATACATTAATCTTTTTTATTTCACCTTACTTAATTCGGGGCATTTTTATCGTTTTAATGCATTGAAATAATAACAGTTGTTGTTGTAGTCTGGAGAAAGAGGGTGTTTAAGGTATTTGGTAACAAGAATTTAAAAATAATGTAATCATGCAGCATTAATTCTATTTTTTATGATGTGAGTGGTTCAAATCATCTTAAAGTAAAGGAGCCGTCAATGAGGGGGAAAGGTTTTAATAGTTACAAATTAGTCCTTTGTTTTTCACTTTTAGTTTTTTCAAGTGGTTGTGCAACAACGGGTAGTGGTGATCCGCGTGACCCCCTTGAAGGTTTCAATCGCGGTGTCTATTCATTTAATCAGGGAATGGATACGGTGCTATTTGATCCTATTAGTAAGGTGTATCAAGCAATAACACCTGATGTTGTTGATGAAGGCGTATCTAATTTTTTTAGTAATCTGGGAGAAATTTCTAATATTGCGAATGGTATCCTGCAACTAAAAATCGATCAGGCATTGTCAGATGCAACCCGCTTTATCTTTAATTCGACTATAGGACTGCTTGGCTTTTTTGACATTTCTACTGCCATAGGCCTTCCCGAGCATGATGAGGATTTTGGGCAGACGTTGGCCCATTGGGGCGTTGGTCCCGGACCGTACTTAGTGGCTCCATTTTTTGGCCCAACCACATTGCGTGATTCAACTATTTTAATAGTAGATGCAGGTTTGCTAAACCCTGTTTTTTATCTTGATAACACAGTGCTTAAGGCTGGGTTATTGACTTTAGAGTATGTTGATTTCAAGGCAGATTTGTTAAGCGCAAAAGGTATTCTTGAGGAGGCCGCTTTAGATGAGTATGAATTTGTTAAGAGTGCCTATTTTGAAAAACGTGCGAGCCAAATTGCCGAGTAGTACTCTGTTTTCAAAAAAACTACTAATTTGATATTTCTTGTAAAATCCGAAAGCCGGTAAATTTATCTTTTGTATCAGCTGTTAGTTTCTCGCGTGCGCCTGAGCGTAGTGCATCTGCATTATCATTGTAAGATCCGCCACGTACCACACGCAATTGTCCACCGTTTTCGTATAGTGAACCATCATTTGTAGCAGCAGAATAGTTATCTTGCCAGTTATCAGCTACCCATTCCCGTACATTGCCCATCATATGGTATAAACGAAATTTATTACGGTTAATCGAGCGGTCAGTTTTAGGTAAAGGTGATGATAGCTGTTTGCGATCTGAAAAGACTGCATCAGTAATTAATACTTCATCACCAAATGGGTAAGTGGTTTTTGTGCCTGCGCGTGCTGCATATTCCCATTCTGCTTCGCTGGGTAGGCGGTAGATATTACCCGTTTGTTCAGTCAGCCACTTTAGGTATTCTTGCACATCTACCCAGCTGACATTAACAACAGGATAATCTTTTCCCACCCAAGGTTGTTTTGGGCAGGGGTGTTGAGTGGCTTCACAGTATAGTTGGAATTCACCAAAGGTGATTTCACTAACAGAAAGTGCTAATGGGTAGGCGATAGTGACATCATGTGCAGGTTGTTCAAATGGGTTTTTGCCGCCCATCGTAAATTTACCACTCCGAATAACAACTAAGGTAGGCCCGTTGCCAATACCATCAATAATATCCCGGCAATAGGGTTTGCGTTTCTTTGCAAGTTCGGCCTTACACGCATTTTTATTTGTTGTTGTTTTTTTTGTAACAGTTGTGCTTGGTACATCATTAGCTACAGCTACGGTTTCTGTTACCTTAGGTGATTCCTCCACCATTGTTTCTGTAGTTGTCAATGCCGGCTCTGTTTCATTAGTGGGGATATCAGTTTGTTCATGGATAACAGTATTACTCGCATTTGTATCGGCAGGAGGTACTTCCGTTGTTCCGCTATCCGGGATTGAATCCGTTTCAGTCTTTGTCACTGATGCTTGAGCTTCAGCTTCAGTAGCAAGTTTAGAATCAGGAGTTTCATCTTTAGTTGTCATAGCCTCTTCTATTTTGCCTTCAACCACTAGGCGTGGATCATCTATCCCTACTTGACCTGCAAAATCGACTAAGGTTTGTTGTTTAGCAATAGCTGTTGCGTTATCACCCAGACCCAATAAAGCGCGTTCTCCATTAAGTTGTTTATAGATTGCATTACTCATCCGGGAAATCGCGGGAGAATTCAATGCGGCTGTTTGTTCCTGGATGCTTAGATTTTGCCAATTCGAAATAAACTGCTGTTTATTTTCTTCGCTCCAGTTATTTTGTTTCAGGAATTCTCCAACTAGATTATCTGCTGCTGATGCTATTGGTGTTTCGTCTACATTAATTGAGGATTGCTCTGGTAATTGTATGGTAGTGGAAGATTCTTCTTGTGTTGAAGTATCATCTTGCCGAACAAACAATATAATAAGAACAAAGAGACAGATTAGTGCAACTATGCCACTGCCGATTAGCCAATGTTGATGTGTTTCTTTTGGTGGCGGTGGCGGTGGCGGTTTTTGTCTTTCTGATGGAGGTTCTGGCACCATAACAGTAATCGCTGATTCAACAGTTGGATCACCTTCATCAAGATCGATCGGTGGAGGAAAATCAATTGGGGCGACTTTAATCTTGCCAGCTATAATGCCCTCTAGGAGTTCAGTGCGCGCCTTGCGATAAGTCTTCTGGTCACTCACCGCCTGTGCGTAATCCTTCGCAAGTGCCCCTAACGTTTTATTCGTCACTTTAAACGGGCTCCTTGAATACTTTAATTAACCAACTTCTTCCAGTATTAAGCGGAAACCTGTTGTTTCATCCGCGTTGCCGTTATGAGTGCGCTCAAGAGAGATAGCACACTTGGAATGGGCGTCCTGAAATGCGCCACCACGAACTTTTACACCACTTCCATCCTTGACCCATTCCTGCACATTACCGATCACATTTTTTAATCCCCAGTCATTGACTACACCTGTTTTAACACTGACGATGCCTGTGCCCTTAATCACTTTTTCACCCAATGCAACCCGGCAATTATAATCCTTTTTCATTTTCTTATTACCTTTGGCTGTTGCTGCATAGACCCACTCACCCGTGGTCGGTAACCTGTAGGTCTTTCCTGTCCTATCAGTTAACCACTGGGCATAGGCTTCAGCTTCTTGCAGACTAATACTTCTCAGTGGTTCACTTTGTCGATCTTTCTCTGTTACAGGTTTACAGTTACCTGAAAGCGCGCAATATTTTGCGTAGTCACCAATAGAAATTTCATAGCGACTGATAGCAAAGTTTTTCTGAAAATCTCCGCCAGACGGTACCACAACCATTAAGGGTCCACGCCAGCCATCATTCACCAGGTCGAAACATACCGCTTTCGAACGTTTGCCGTAGCCAGCCAATCTTCGTTCGCATTCACGTCCACTGGATAATGGTTTCCATTCTTTTTTGACAGCACCGGGCTCGGTTGCAGTAGCAACCGCACCAAGATCTACTACTTCTTTTTGAATAACTTTTTTCGAGGCAGGGCTGTTGTCGGCAACTAATTTACTTATCTCATCATCAGCAGCATCAAAATCCGGATTATCTGTCCACGCTGCTTGTGCCCGTGTTAGTTGCTTCTTTGCATTTCTCAGTTTGGCATAATCGGTCCCGGCAGCTTCTTTTTCTGTTGCATACAGGTTAAACGCTTCATTAGCCTGATTAATTTTTTCATTGATGGAAGTTTGTAACTTTACATAATCCGGGTGGCCGGAAAAATCAGCGGCAGCCGCTTCTAATATACCTTGAGCTTGAGTTAATTTACCCGCATTTACTGCGGTATTCGCCACTGCTGCATCAGGCCAGGGTTCCGGTTTGATTTCATCCTTCAGTTTTTCCAGTACTGTACCAGGGAATATAATGGCTGCGTTTTGTGCCAATGTGGCCGCTGTATTTTCATCACTGGTTTTAAGCGTGTTAATGCGCTCTGCTAACAAGGCGATTGCACTTTGTCTAAAGCCACTGAACCGAGGCGAGGCTGCTATTTCCCCAATCTTTCTTTGTACATCAGCCACATCAAATGAATTCTCTGTTTTAAATAAATTATTCAGATCAATAATGTTGGCTTCAACAACATACTCAGTACGTGCTGCTTGCAATATGGCATTACCTGGATTGTATTTCAGTCCTTCATCAGCCAGTTTGAGGGCATTGGTAAAATCCTTTGCATCAAATCGGCCTTTAGCCAGGCGTTCATAACTCTGGGCAATCAATCCAGTAGCTTCTGTTGCGATATAAGGATCATCTGCTGCTAATTCGGCTTTAAGTTGATCCAGTGTTTCTATTGCGGCAACCACCTGATTTGCTTCTGTTTGAGTTTTCAAACCTTCTTTAAGGCCATCAACCAGAATTTTCTTTTCATATGCGGTCTTGGCATCAGCGATGGCATTTCTGGTTGAAAAAATATCACTTAATGAAGGGGCAAATTGTTCACCACTGTCTATCAAACTGGTTGCTGCATCAAAACGATTGGCTTGCAGCGTTTCATTGGCCTTGGCAACATAGAGCTTGGCCGCAGACTCTCTGATGCCAACCAGATCCAGATCCGGCAATATGGAACGATAGTCAGTTGCAAGGCTATCCAGTTCCTGCACATTGGCGAGCATTTGCGACTTCCATTTGGCATCATCCAGTTTTGGAGTCCCCATGAGTTGTTCGATACTGGTCGTATCAGTGGCAACAATCTCTTGAACTGTTTTTGTTAGTTCTTCGCCTGAAAGATGGGCCAGTTTAACCTGGGTTAATTCCTTGCCCAGTTGTAATGCGCTTAATAATTCACCGTATTCATTAGCAAGCGCTTCAGCATCGGCACGGGTGCTGGTACTAGATAGTGCCTGACTGATGTTATCTTTCATTCCAGTGGCTAGAGGTAGAAGCAGGGCATTATCCTGTTCAAGCTGAGCTAACTTAATGACATCGGCTTTAATATTGTTGTAGTCCTCTAATGAGACTAACTGACTTTGTACTGAACCAATCTTCTCTTCTAAGCCAATGACTGCAATCTTATTTGTGATCTTTGTTTTTGAGTCATGCAAGGGCTGATCCTTTGGTGCAATTCCCAAACCTGATTCAACCAATGCAAGGGCCTGGTCAAAGTTGTTTTGCAGAAATGCGTCATCCGCCAGGACACGATACTGATTGCTTGGACGTGGATCAGTCAGCAACGCATTTTGTGGATCAACGCGTAAACGAATCGTATCCAGTATTCCCTTAGTGTCACCGAGCAGTGCTGCATCTTGTAGAGCTTCTGTGAAATCACCATAGAGTAGACTTAGCTGTGTTTTCTTGTTAGATGACCAGAGTTCTGTTTGTTTTGCTAGAAAGCTTGAATCCGGATAATAAATTGCAACTTCCTTTAATATTTTTTCAGCTTTAGGAAAATTATAATTTTCATTTGCTGTGTCGATCAGTACGGCAATTTTATCTTTTAAGTAATTATGAATTGCCTCTTTAGCTTCATCAGCAATTGCAAGTTGATCCGTTTTTTCAAATTGACTGATTAATGCCAAACGATTATTTATTATATTGGCATCACCTGTATTAATATCAGTGATGATCTGATTGATTTCCTGTTTATGTAAATAATTCAGTGTCGGAACGGTCAAGCCAAGAGCAGCAAGCACGAGAAGGATAGCAGCGAGAGCAAATGGATTCTTGTACCAGATAAATCTTGCTTCAAATTCTTCCAGGAACACATCAACATTCTCAGGTCTATCTTTTCTGTGAAAGGCAACACACCTTTTGAGTGCACGGTTTTGTTTTCTCTTTAATCCCTTGACGTCAGCTGGAATCAGGCCATTTTCTTTTGCCTTGTTTGCGGGCAGTTTATTGAACGGGTGTTTACCGGTCAGTAGTTCATACGTTATACAACCCAGGGCATAGGTGTCATCGCGCGTATCCGGTTCTTCACCTTCGAGCATTTCAAGACTGGCATAGGCAGGAGTGAGTGCCCCCAGTTTGCCTGGATCAAACAGTGTCTTCTCAGCTTCGCCCGTGACGGGGTTCTTTACCGCGCGGGCGATACCAAAGTCCAGTATTTTTACTGTGCCGTCGTTACAGTAAAAGGCATTACCTGGTTTAAGATCGGAATGCACCAAGCGACGTTTATGGGCATATGAAAGCGCAGCACAAAGTTGCTTTACGATTTCAAACGCTTCCTTGAACGGAAGTCCACCTTGCTTCCTAACTTTCTTTTTGATGAAATCTTTTAACTCCATACCTTCCATCAATTCCATGGTGATATAGACAGGCGTGCCCGGACCAGCAATGCGGTCAAAATCAAATATTGTCGCAATATTCGGGTGCGCTAATTTTTGCTGACGGCTGGACTCACGTTGTAGCGATATGAACGCCTCTGGATGGTCTTTGAAATCTTCGTTTAATAGTTTGATTGCGCAATAGGGATTTCTATCACGGGCTTCTTCTTTTAATAAATCAAGGCCCTTATACACTTTACCCATACCACCGATACCGAG
>CAZCXC010000049.1:0-10431 GCA_964502505.1 uncultured Enterobacteriaceae bacterium | reverse complement strand
CCAAGCTCCTCGGTAAGTTTTTCTTTATCTTCCTGATCATTTATCGCTTCTCGTATTTCACCGACTTCTTCATCAATTTTTGCAAATACAGATTGTATATCGTCCCAGTCAAACCCGACCTGGGCAGCCCTTACCTGCAGTTTTTGTGCCCGACAAAGCGCAGGCATATTCAGACTGATCCCATCCAGAACACTTGCTTTATGATTATTGCTCTCTGCCTTCGTCTTTCTTTCATCTACTTTAATAGACTCCCAATGTTTTGATTGTGCCTCTGCAGTATCTATTTTTACAGAACCAAAAACATGTGGATGCCTGTCAACTAATTTCTTATTAATGCACGCTACAACCTCGGTAAAATTAAAATGATTCTCTTCATCGGCTATTTGAGCGTGATACACCACTTGTAATAGCAAATCACCTAATTCTGATTGAAGTTCATCCATATCGCCTGTTTCAATAGCATCAGCCACTTCATATGCTTCTTCTATTGTGTAAGGAGCTATCGTTTTGAAAGTTTGCCGCCTATCCCACGGGCAGCCTGTTTCCGGATCTCTCAAGGCCCGCATGATATCGAGCAATTTCTGTATCTCTGTCATTTGTAAGCCCACCTATTAACTCTTTATTGCAATGACTTGATTTTATTTCTCATTTAGCATAAAAACAGGTACATTCTATATTATGATTGTTAAGAGATATAACCATGCAAGCACTTATCTTGCGACTTGATATTGCTGGTAGTCCGGTAACCTGGATCCCCTGGCAGAATGCTATTTGTCTCTACAGCCGCGACATGGTGGCATGGACGGCAGGTGACAGTATATTTACCTTTAAAGGTGGCACTAATCGGGTCAGTGGGCTTCGTTCGAAGGTAAATATTAATTCCATCATTGCAATCAAGCGCTCAGCCATCCGCAAACGTGCGAAGAGATACGCTCCTCCCCTTACTAACCGTGAACTATTTTTGCGAGATGCCCATCTTTGTATGTATTGTGGGCATCAGTTTCAAGAGTCATTATTGACTCGTGATCATCTACTACCCCTCTCCAGAGGTGGAAAAGACAAGTGGTCTAATGTTGTTACTGCCTGCCGACACTGCAATACACATAAAGGTAACCGTAATCCTGAAGAAGCGCGCATGCCATTACTGGCGGTACCCTATGTACCCAACTGGGCAGAATATCTTGCATTATCAAATAGGAAAATTCTGGCAGATCAAATGGATTTTTTAAAATCACAATTTTCTAACCACCCGATGCCTTTCCATCAACAATAATTGCAATCAGGAATTAATGACTCAAAAATTCTGACTGTGATTTACTAATGCAGCATATAGTATTCAGATATCAGTTGCGGGTGAATTAATCCGCATGAATGTATCACGATTATGTGAGAGTTCTCGTATGCAATCGGTGCAAACACCGATTATCCCAACAGTAAGTAATCTAATTGCTGATACACCCGATACCATCTCACTGGGGCAAGGAGTTGTCTACTATGGTCCACCTCCATTGGCAATAGAAAGATTGTCGGAGCTGAATTACTCTGTTGAAAATCACAAATATGGTGCTGTTGATGGATTACCTGAATTAATTGATTGTATAACGCATAAATTGGAGCAGGAGAACAATATTGAAATTAATTCCGGCAATAAGATTTTAGTCACCGCCGGGGCTAACATGGCTTTTATGCATGCCTTATTTGCAATTACAGATCCAGACGATGAAATAATCCTTCAACGCCCATATTATTTTAACCATGAGATGGCAATTAATATGTTGAGCTGTAAAACTGTCGTTGTGTCAACTGATGAAAATTATCAATTAAATATAAAAAAAATTAAGGCGGCTATTACAGATAAAACTCGTGCAATAGTGACCGTCTCACCAAATAACCCAAGTGGAGTTGTTTATCCGGCCTCTAGTTTGAAAGAAATAAATTCAATATGCCAAGAAGCTGGAATTTATCATATTAATGATGAGGCCTATGAATATTTTACATATAACGATGTAGAACATTATTCACCAGCAAGTGTCCCAGGAACTGAACAACATACTATTTCACTCTATTCCCTATCTAAGGCTTACGGGTTTGCCAGTTGGCGTATAGGCTATATGATCGCTCCTGAACATTTATATAATGCTTTAATGAAAGCGCAAGATACCAATTTAATTTGCCCAAGTATTGCATCACAATTTGTGGCTATTGGCGCAATGAAAATTGGCAGGGACTACTGTAAAGGAAAACTTAATACTATAACTGACATACGTGAGATGATACTGGATGAACTGCAAAACATTGATTCAGTTTGCACTGTCCCCGAAAGTAATGGCGCATTTTATTTCCTAATGAAATTAAAGACCAAACTAAACGATATAGATGTTGCTCAACAATTAATTAAACAACATAAAATCGCTGTCATTCCTGGACATGCTTTTGGTATAACGGATGGCAGTTATTTACGTATTGCATATGGTGCGCTAGATAAAGATACTGCGGTAACCGGTATTCGCCGCCTAACCCATGGGATTAAGTCGATTTTGCAATAACAATTAAAATAAATTCTTTAAATAAAATAATTAGGAGTCAATAGGATGAAACTATTTCGTATTATTTTTTTAGTCTTGTTTATATCACCCTCCACAGGCTTTACTGCTGACGCCAATGGAAATTATGCGATATGGGGATCAGGAAATAAATCTTGCCACAGTTATGCCAACGCACGTAAATCTGATGATTTTGTTGCCTATAAACACTATGTAATGGGATTTTTAACCGCCTATAATGTACTCATACCCAACACATACCGAATATCAGGCAACATGAATTTAAATGAAATTCTCGTCTGGTTTGATGATTACTGTGAATTAAAGGCCATGAGTGCGTTTGAACTGGCCTTGGCTGACTTTGTCACTGAACATTATGATAGACGTGCGAAATCATCCTCATCAGGTATTGGCAGATAACTATTACTAAATAAAACAACAAAGGTCGGGATTTCTTAAAACGGAGACAAATATTTAGGACAAAATCATTGATAATCAGCCTAAAATCAGTCATTATTTAGCGCGATATTATCGTTCGATGAGAGAACTGGGGAACACCTCAGCCATAGGTTTAATGGGAGAAAAAACTATGCAAACAAAACTGATAAAGATTTCAGTCCTTGCCCTTTCGATTGGATTAGTAGGTGGTTGCGCAGATATGAGTCTAATTGATGCAAATAAAGCAGCAGCAGCTGCTGCAATGGATAGAGCAAATGATGCCTACAGTCTGGCTCAAATTGCAAATACTGTTGCTTCTGAAGCGGCTTACAATGCTGACCAAGCACAAAAGAGTGCTGAAGCTGCACTGGCTTGCTGTAATGACAATGCTAATAAACTAGGCCGTATGTTTGAAAAAGCAATGATGAAATAAAAAAATATTTTTTTATTTTAAAAAAACCCTGGTGGGTAATCCACTGGGGTTTTTTAATGACCAAATATAATTTTGGTTGGCCGGCTTATTTTAGTATCCAGTCTTAACTCGACACCATTGCCACGTGTTTTTGTTATTACTGGAGTATCAAGCAATTCTTCTTCGACAGACGCTTGCATCTCAGGAACATATAAACCGATTGCCACTGGTATTCCTTTATGTTCCTCAACAACTTGACTAAGAAGGTTCCAGTCAATCTCATATGTTTTATCTTTTGTCATTTCAATTACGAGTTTGACTATCTCAGTTAAACTTGAAAACCGCTCGGCATCTTCATCCAGATGCTGATGTGCTTCCAAATAGACAACACCATCTCGTTCACCTACTTTATAAGGCTGATTAACAATATTGACCGGTGTCCCCAATTTGACATTATTAAATAAATATTCAATATCTTCTGGATATAAACGAATACAACCATGACTGACACGCATACCAACACCATAAGGTTTATTTGTTCCATGGATCAGATATTCAGGTCTACCTAAACGTAAAGCGTAATCACCTAATGGATTATCCGGACCAGCTTTTACAATTTTCGGTAGTGGATCACCCGCTTCCTCATGTTCTGCCCGTATGGAATCTGGAGGATACCAGTTGGGATGTTTCTTTTTTTCAATAATACGCGTCTTTATGTAGGGAGTGGACCAACCTTGTCGTCCAACACCCAATGGATATGTTATTACTTGATAATCACCATTGTCTTTACTTTCCGGATAATAATAAAGTCGCATTTCCGGAATATTCAACACGAGTCCTTTCCTATCTGCATTTGGTAACACAAATTGTAATGGTAGAAGAACTTCCTGCCCTTCACCTGGCATCCAGGTATCGAGCTCCGGGTTTGATAATATAATATCGTGGTAACCCAGACTATGGGCCCGCGCTATATCCAGCAATGTATCTTTTAATTCTGCGCGGGTACTAATGATCTCCCCAATGACGGAATCATTTCTATTTTGTAGCGTGTAAGTAACAGCCCAGGAGGGTGAGCAAATGGCAATAAATAGCAGAGTTCCACATACAGAATTAAGGCAATATTTTATATTGTTTGTCATGACTTTTTATCAATCAATGCTAATTGTATTAAGTGTCAAAAATTCAGTACGGAATCGCTAGCTATTTTATGCTTAAACTGATAACTGTTTATCATTTTCTCTATCTTCACCTACGCGGAGTAGACTGGGTAATAGAAGTAATGTGAAAAAGGTGCTTACCAGCATACCACCTACTATCACACCCGCCAAACCACGATAAAGTTCTGTGCCCGCACCGGGCACAAGCAGTAAAGGCAACATACCAAAAACACTGGTTAAAGTACTCATTAAAATTGGACGCATGCGAATATTTACTGCCTGTGCGACAGCATCACGTCGTACAAGACCTTGTCTTTCCGCAGCACGAGATTGATAAACCAATAAAATTGCGTTGTTGACGACCATTCCCAATAGAATAACAAACCCAATCATTGTTAATAGATCCATAGGTTGAAAAACATTCATTTTTACTAAATTCTCAGGTAATTGATCTATTAAGAAACTCGGGAATAATGCAAATAACCATTGTGGCCAGCCGTTAATTGCATTCAGTGCAATGACTCCGCCTACTGTCGCCAGGGGGATAGATAACATAACCAATAAACTATCAAAGAAAGATCTGAATAGGGCGCTCATCAATAAATATAAAATAATAATCGCTAGCCAAAAACTGCCTGTTAAACTCGTTAGTGCCGCTTCGAGTTTATCTGCAGTACCTGAATAACGGATATCCCCATCTTCAGGTAGGAAGGGTAATACCTTGGGTTCAACATCAGTCTTGATGATATCAAGTGCTTTTTCTAGTGACATATTACTCGGTGGTGTAATCTCCAATGTCACCGTGCGTCGACGATCAATGCGACGAATTTCTTCGGGTCCAGCTGTTCTTTTAATCTTCACTAGCTCATTTAACGGTAACACCCCGGCCTTTGGTGTGGCGAGAGGGATACTTCCTAGCTGTTCGGGCGTCTGCCACGGGTCAGCACGTAAAATAATATCCAGTGTCTGTTCCCCATCAAAATAATCCCCAACATACAAGCCATCGCCCAGTGTTCGTACAATCCCTGCTACTGTTTTTCTGTTCCACCCTGCTTCGGCTATGCGGCGCTCATCTGGAGTTAAACGTAACTCTGGCTGTGCCAATTCAAGTCCGGGCCGGGGTAGTATTTTTACTTCAGGAATAAATTGTGGAATTGTAATGGATGCTTGTAACCCTGCACGCATTAAAGCAGCAATATCACGACCTTGAATGTCCATATTGATAGTTCGTCCTGATCCAAAACCGCCAAACAATGATGAGCGCTTGGCAAAAGCAAAAACATCAGGAAAACCTTGTACAATCGAATTGATGAGAGGAACTAATCTGTCAGTTTCGGCAGGGTCAACTGCACGCGCTCCCATGAATACGCCTCGAGAAAATGCAACGAAAAAATAATGTGAAACATACGGCTTTTTTTGCCTATCAATATAAGGTTGCAATCGATTAGCAACAATATCGCCCATTTCTTTTTCAATCTGGTGAATATTTGCACCTGGGGGTGGCAAGATAAATGCGAAGACTAAATTTCTATTTCCTTCGGGTAGATAATCAGCTTTGGGTATTAAGGCATAAGCTGTTATCAAAGGTAAACTGATAAGTAAAATAATCCATATAAAACGGCGCACAGGGTTATCAGTTAGATACATAATGATCTCACTAATTTTTTTCCACCATTTTTCATGCGGGTCATGGATTACGTGGTTTCCCATATAAAGTTTTGCTGCTGTCGGTATAACAGTGACAGCAACAATTAATGAAACACAAATAGCCGCAGTAATCGTCAATGCCAGATCGGCAAATAATTGGCCTGCTTCATCTTTTAGAAAGATGACAGGTAAAAATATAGCAATCGTTGTGGCTGTTGATGCTAATATCGCACCCCATACCTGATCGATACCTTGCTTGGAGGCATTTAGTGCATTAACACCTTCTTGTCGCAACCTGACAATATTTTCAAGAACTACAATTGAAGCATCGAGCACCATTCCAACGGCAAAGGCCAAACCTGCCAGTGAAATAACATTGAGCGTTTTTGCTGACGCATCCATGAAGATAAAACTGGTTAATAAGCAAATAGGGATCGCCATTGCCACCATTAATGTGGCTCGAAAACGTCTTAGAAACCACCATAAAATAATAATCGCAAGGCAAATACCAAGTCCTAAATTATTTCTTAGCATTTTCATTGAATTATAAATGTATTCGGTTTCGTCGTAGACTTGTTCAATGGTAAGACCGGCACGGGCTAATGGACCTTCCTGCAATTCTTCTATGGCCTGTTGTAATCCGTGCATAACATCAAGCACATTGACCCCAATCTCTCGTTGTGCATTGACAGCTAGAGATAGAGTGCCTTTTGTCAGGACAAAACTATTTTTATCAACCAGCCGTTTTTCCACTGTTGCCACATCTCGAAGATAAATCGGGTGGCCCTCCCGCCATTCGATAATTAAATCGCCGATTTCAGCAAGGTCATATTTTCCAGCAAAACGAATGCTGTATTCACGCTTACCTACATCCGCAAATCCAGCCGAAATATCTTTACTTGAACCGGCCAAATCTGAAACAACCGGAAGTTCTATACCTAAATTTGCTAACTTATACGGATCGAAGCTGACTCTGATTTCATATTCACGACCACCATAGATTTCAGAACGTGCTATCCCCGGCACTCGTTCAAATCGGGTTTGCACAACTTCTTCTATATAGTCTTGATAACTTGATATATCCCTATCGTTACCGGGGGCTGGTTTTACAATAAACCATGCAATAGCCCGTGCATCAGCACCCACTGTGCTAATTACTGGTTCATCTGCGTCATCAGGATAATCAGAAACTTGATTTAATCGGTTGAGTACTTCTATCAAAGCACGACGCATATCCATATTGACATCGAAAGTCAGGTTAATTTCACCGCGACCTTCTTGTGCCTTGGCCCGCATTTCAATCATGCTCGGTAAACTACGTAATACGTCTTCTTGAGGTTCTATGATTTCAGCCTCGACTTCATTCGGGGCAGCAGAACGCCAAGACGTTGTTACAGTGATTTCCGGTTCTTCAATTTCAGGGGTAAGTTGAATCGGTAACCGTTGAAAGCTGATACATCCAAAGATTACCGCAAGTATAACTACGTTACATACAGCAACAGGGTTTTCAAGACATGCTTTTGTAATAATCACAAGGGTTAATTCACCGACTGAATATCCACCTTCTGCCCTTGGCGTAATCTTTCATTACCACGCACAATCACCCTGTCGCCAACATGAATCCCATTTTTTATTTCAATATGTGAAAGGTTTGCAACTCCTGTAGTGACTGAAACAGCTTCTGCAACCCCATTATCATCCACTCGAAAGACTTTATTACCATTCTGACGTATGACCAAGGCATCGCGTGGCACTGCTATAACGGTCTGTTTTGGGGCAGTTGGCACAGCGATACGAACACCATATCCAGCCATCCAACTCTCATTAGAAAAATCCAATCGTAATTCATAAAGTCTGGAAATATCATCACCGACGGGTATCAGTGTTTTAATTTTCCCGATGATTGTTTTAGCATCACCTTGAATCAACAATTCATTACCTATTTTAATATGCTTTATATTTGATGGAGGTATTCTTGCCTGTATTTCTAATTCCTCTGTATTCACTAAACGAACAACATTATCACCAGATTCAACACGTTCACCATTCGTTGTAAAACGTTCTGTTACAATGCCTGGGAAAGGTGCACGTATAGAACATCGTTTCAATTGATCATTAATTTGGGCAAGGCGTGATTTAATAATTTTTATCTGGCCAATATTCTGTCCCCGCTCCGATATCATTTCATTCAAACGACTTTTTGCTGCATTATTATTCTCAGCTAACATTGATAAACGCTCCACTTCACGTTTATAAAACTCTAATTTTGCCTCAATAGGTAATAACTCTGATTCGATCTCACGTTTACGTAAATTAATAGTTGATGATTCAACTCGTGCAATGACATCTCCTTTCTCTAATCGGTCACCAACTTCAACCACCTCTTCGATAAGTCCATCAACTTCTGATGCGATTTTTGAATCAAAACGGCTAATCACAGTCGCCGGCATCCAGGCAACCGGCTCCATTTTTTCCTCGATAGCTTTCTCCACTTGGACTGGGACAGCACCATTGCCACCGGCATACACCCAATTATTTACAAGTAGCAAATAAGCACAAAAGCAAAGTAGACTCTGAATTAACCCTTTCATGGCTCTTTATAATCCCGTTAAAATCACGTATGTAGTCATTATGAACAAAGTTTGGAAAATGATAAAGCAATGATATCCATGTCTTATAGACCTTATTTAATCGCGATTATACCCTTGTTTTGCATCAACACCGGTTTAATTGCAGCTGAATCTATTGCAATAATTCAGCCGTATGAGCCAACACAAGCAAATAGTAATTCAAAAATAAGCATTCTTTCCATTTTCAAATTGACAAATATATCTATTAATGGATTTAAAGCCTCAGAGTTATCGGGTCTCGCCTGGGATGATGATGAAAATATACTTTATGCTTTATCAGATAAGGGTTATTTACTCCATCTCCGACCTGTTTTTGAAGATACAACATTAACAAATGTTTTATTACTCAATGGTTATGCCTTACAGGATGTAAAAGGAAATCGTTTAAGATGGAAACAAGCTGATAGTGAAGGACTGGCCATACAATTTGGTGATAATGGAATAACAGGTGATTCTATACTGTTTGTTAGTTTTGAAAGACATCCCAGAGTAATACAATATAAACCTGATGGGTTATTTCTTAAAGAATTAAATCTGCCAACACAATTACAAGACATAGCGAATTATCAAAGCGAAAATAAATCGCTTGAGGCTATAACTATACACCCTACCTTTAATGTGCTCATTGGCGTTGAACAACCGCTTAAAAATGAAAATATAAAAAATCATACTATTTTTGAATTGTCCGGGAATAATTGGATTATACCCTCAAGCTCTGTTAAAAATAGTGGTCTTACTGGGATGACTACTTTTGAAAATGGTGACTTATTAATTCTGGAACGAGGCTATTCAGGTTTATGGCCCACCTTTGAGATTGCATTACATCGAATATCTTTTAATGGAAATAACTTGAGTAAAGAAACTGTCGCATCGTTTCTATCAAATAATGGATTATTCGATGATAATTTTGAAGGCATTACACATTACAGAAATGATTATTTTTTTATGGTTAGCGATGATAATAACCATCCCTTTAAGCGTACGTTATTAATATATTTTAAAATTTCCAAATAATTTATATTTCTTTTAACCTCGCCATGAGTTCAACCAAATTACAGGGCCGCGTACGATAATCAAGTTGATGACAAATTAATTCGTCCCATGCCATTGCACATGCGCCAGAAGAACCTGGTAGGCAAAAAATATAAATGCCGTTAGCAACGCCTGCAATAGCACGTGATTGCATAGTTGATGTGCCAACCTGTTGGTATGAAATGGCTCGAAAGGTTTCACCAAAGCCTTCTATTTTTTTATCTAGCAAAACACTAACAGCTTCAGGTGTCCCGTCTCGACCGGTAATACCTGTGCCGCCAGTAGTAATAATTACATCTACACGATCATTAATACACCAATCACTGATAGCCGCTCGTATTTGATACATATCATCAGCTACAATGCGTTTATCGCATAATGTATGTCCGGCAGACTGCAACCGTTCAACCAGCAATTTACCTGACTTGTCATCGGCTTCCGTGCGAGTATCTGATATCGTTAATATTACTATACCGAGTGGAATAAATTTACGTTGATTAGATTCTGCCATTAGATCATCTTCAATTAAGTTATAATGATTTGATACACCATCTTGCTTCAGTATACAAGTG
>CAZCXC010000048.1:0-3222 GCA_964502505.1 uncultured Enterobacteriaceae bacterium | reverse complement strand
GATATTTATTGGTTAATGAGGAGAATAGAAAATGAACATTAAACGTATTCTGGTAATTTTCTCTACCACAATTTTATTTCTTACCAGCCAATGTTTTGCAGCAGGTGCGAATTCGGGGTTTCTTCATGATTATTCAAATCTAAAGGGAGATCCTGATCGAAAAGGCGCTATGCGTTATGTTAAGGAAGGTGCGGATCTTGGGAAATATAATAAAATTGCTATAGCCCCGATAGAAATCTGGTATCACCCGCAAACAAAGTACAAAGGTATATCGCCAAACGACTTGAAGGTTTTGGCAGATAGTTTTCGGGAGTTGATAGTGAAGGCGTTAGAGCCCGATTATCCAGTAGTCGGCAGTGCAGGTGCCGATGTCCTGGTTATGCGCATAGCTATTACCAATGTCAAGATGAAAAAGAAAAAGAAGAGCATATTAAATTACACTCCTCGCGGTTTCGCTATGTATACACTGAAGGATGCAGCTGGTATAAATATTATTCTTCAAGATGCGGTGATTGAGGCCGAATTGCTCGATTCAACGACTGGTGAGCTATTAGGTACTCTAGTTGACCGTCAGAAATCAACAGTCAAGAAGGGCAAGCCCTCATGGAAGGAACTTAAAAAGGCCCTTAGCTTTTACGCACAGCGTTTTCGACAGCGAATGGATGCTGATCACAAGATGTGACATTCTTTAGGAAACTCTGATTAAGTCAGAGTTTCCTGTGGTACAATGATGTGCCACCAAAATCAATTTCGATAAGTAATTGATTTTGTGAACAAACAAAAATCGCATTTTTAGATTGCGGTCTCTGACAAGTCCTGGATGGACTTGTTCAGAGGTTCCTTTATTATATTTAACCGGATTACTATTTATTTAAACTAGTATCCGATCTCTCTTAACAGAGAAATCAGGTGGCATAATTATGAATTACAAGGTTTTATTTTACACCGTTTTGTCAGTGCTTTTGTTCGTGTCAAGGGTGTCTGTTGCAGTTGATATACCTGATGTTGAAATAGATTTAGGGTTTCTTGATGATTACACGGTTTTAAAAGTTGATCCGGATGTTAAAGGAGCGATGCGGTATGTAAAGGAAGGCGTCGACCTCAAAAAATATACGAAGATTGCTATAGCTCCTATAGAAATCTGGTATGACCCCAAGACGGAATACAAGGGTATTTCTCCCGATGACATGAAACTCCTGGCGGACAGTTTTCGAGACCTGATAGTGAAAGAGTTGGAACCCGATTATCCGGTCGTCAGTGTTGCTGGGCCGGATGTTCTACTGGTTAATCTCGCCATAACAAATGTCAAGATGAAGAAGAAAAAGCGGAGCTTGTTAAATTACACCCCTGGTGGATTTGCCCTGTACGCGCTGAAGGATGCGGCAGGAGCAAACATTATCCTCGATGATGCTGTGATCGAAGGCTCGATGTACGATTCTGTGACAGGAGAGAGATTGGGTCTGTTAATCGATAAACAAAAGGCAACGGCAAAAAAGGGCAAGGCATCGTGGGCAACACTCGAAAAGTCACTTTCTTTTTACGCCCAACGTTTTCGCAAGCGATTGGATGCGGAGCATGGAAAGTAAACTAATAAGTTCTTTTTTTTAATATTCCGAAACCCAAGAATTTTTACTTTATGAATTAGTAGAGTAAAAACTATGTTTCATTTTAAGCATACCAAAACTCATACAGTCTTCACTGCACTTTTGCTATTACCTCTTTTTGCAGTTTCTTACACTGCTTATGCCCAGATGGGTGGTGGCGTATTTGCTTATCCAAACGCTGGCCAGAGTCAAGCACAATAGCAGAAAGACCAGTTTGAGTGCCATAATTGGTCGGCACAGCAAACAGGATTTGACCCAAACAGAGTACCTGATCCAAGGACACAGACCTATTCCTATGGGCAAGTAAGTAGTTATGGTAGCGGTTTTGGCTCCGGTAATGTCGGTGAAGGCGGTGTCGTTCGTGATGGTGCACGGGGTGCAGCCGCGGGAGCCTTATTTGGGGCAATCGCCGGCGATGCAGGTAAAGGTGCAGCTATCGGTGCGGGCGCCGGCGCCTTGTTCGGTGGGATGAGGCGAAATAGCCGCAGGCGAGAAGAAGAACGCTACAATCAACAGGTACAAGCACAGGCACAGGCACAACGACAGAATGATATTGCCAGATATGACCAGGCAAAGAACGGATATCAGAATGCCTACGGCGCCTGTATGTCTGCCAGAGACTATCGTGTGCAATAATCGTTGATATTGGCAAGTCGATATCGTTGTCTTTTATATATTGCCTGATAATGATTTCATAAGCATCAATGTGATCGCCAAATAACGTATCTTTGTCCAAAACCTGTCCTTTTGCATTGTCGAAAGGTTTCGATTGTTCCCGGCACGTTGTTTGAAGAATTCGGCTTTTACTATATCGGCCCAATCGATGGTCACGATCTGCCGGCATTACTGGAAACTATAAGAAACATTCATGACCTCGATGGTCCCCAGTGCCTGCATATCATTACTCAGAAAGGCAAGGGCTATGGCCCTGTAGAAGATGACCCGGTTAAATATCATGCCGTTACCCCATTTGATCCCAAGCAAGGCATGGTTCCCTCGGAGAAGCCTGTCAAGCCGACATATAGTAAGGTATTTGGTGAATGGGTTTGTGATATGGCCGCGCAGGATAAACGCCTGGTTGCGATCACCCCTGCTATGCGTGAAGGATCAGGATTAGTCCGGTTCGAACAGGCATTACCGGAACGTTATTTCGATGTAGGGATCGCTGAACAACACAGTGTCGCGGTTGCTGCCGGAATGGCCTGTGATGGTTTGAAACCAGTTGTTGCTATTTATTCGACGTTTTTGCAGCGGGCTTATGACCAGGTAGTCCATGACGTGATCACCCAGAACCTGCCGGTATTATTTGCCATCGATCGTGCAGGCTTGGTCGGTAATGATGGCCCTACCCATAATGGTAATTATGATCTGAGCTTTTTAAGATGCTTACCGAATACGGTAGTGATGACCCCCACTGACGAGAATGAATGCCGGCAAATGCTGTATACGGGTTTCAAGCTGCTTCATCGACTTATTGTTCGGGGGAAGCATTTTCTTAACACCGCTTCCTTACGTTCACTTGGATATCGCATCTTAACCTCTCTGTGCCCCACGAGGACTCTATTGAAGTCCTATTTAATGAAGATGACAACTATCCTGCCACAAGGGGATGGTAAAT
>CAZCXC010000047.1:0-2615 GCA_964502505.1 uncultured Enterobacteriaceae bacterium | reverse complement strand
TACGAATATTTTTATACATTTATAGAATAAGAAGCAGGTAAGAATGAAGTTACAGCAACTCCGATACATCTGGGAGGTAGCAAGACACAATCTCAATGTGTCGGCAACGGCTGAAAGTTTATATACGTCACAACCCGGGGTTAGCAAGCAAGTAAGGATGCTGGAAGATGAGCTCGGTCTACAAATATTTCGCCGTAGTGGGAAACACTTAACCGAAATCACGCCAGCAGGTGTAGTAATTATCGAAACAGCTGGGCAAATTCTAGATAAAGTCGATAATATTAAAAACATCGCGCAAGAATTTAGTGACCAAAATCGTGGCAGTTTGTCTGTTGCGACAACACATACCCAAGCTCGCTATGTATTACCTGGAATAATTCAAAATTTTATTAGCAGTTATCCAAGCGTTTCACTACATATGCATCAGGGAACACCAGTACAGATTTCTGAGCTCGCTTCAAAGGGCACAGTGGATTTTGCTATTGCTACTGAAGCGTTAGAGTTATTTGAAAATCTTATCATGATGCCATGTTATCGTTGGAATCGTAGTGTTATTGTGCCCAATAATCATTCTTTAACAAAACACAAAACCTTGTCACTCGAGATGCTTGCTGATTATCCGATTGTTACCTATGTTTTCGGGTTTACAGGAAGGTCTCAGCTTGATGAAGCTTTTAATGCTGCTGGCTTGAAACCACATGTTGTGTTCACAGCATCAGATGCTGATGTCATTAAAACTTATGTGAAATTAGGCCTTGGTGTCGGTATTGTCGCAAGCATGGCTTATGATCCAGAAATAGATAATGAATTAACAGCTATTGGTGCTGGCCATTTATTCGCAGCAAGCACGACCAAAATTGGGTTTCGTCGCGATACTTTCTTACGCACTTATATGTATGATTTTATAGAGTTATTTGCACCTCACTTAAAACGTGAAATAGTAGATGAAGCAATGCATACAAATTCCAAAGATGAGCTTGATGTTTTATTTAGAGACGTGAATTTACCAACCCACTAAAATATAAAAATATATCTGGATTAAAGAAAATCTAAATCCGGGCTTTGTTCCATAATCTCTTTCACTTCTTCCTGCTCTGATATTTCAGAATTAAGAATTTCTTTTATAAATTGGAAATAAACAGTGTAAATGCGTGCCGGTTTGTTATCTTCTTTAACAATGAAAAAAGGTGCGCGTTCAACATTGTGTTGAACTGCAAGTTTTATCCCCTCACTCTCTGTGTTACGTTCATCGGCAATGACCACACGGTCTATTCGACCCATTAAGTCTGAATCTTTGAGTCTTTGCTCAACTTCTGCACATTTTCTACAAGGTGAACCATCTTCCTTGATCTTTTTGACCATAGTGATGTGCATATATTTATTTAGCCGCTACCTTATCAAGGTTTCCCGCGTGTAAACCACATTCTTTCATGGTTGCTTCTTCCCACCACCAGCGTCCTTCACGTTCATGCTGGTTAGGCAATACGGGTCGTGTGCATGGTTCACACCCAATACTAATATAGCCACTATTATGGAGTTCATTGAATGGTACATTATTTTCACGAATATATTGCCAAACTTGTGCAGATGACCAGTTTGCTAAAGGGTTAAATTTTACAAGTCTATGATCTTCTGTGGAAAAGAAACCATCATTCTCCACGACGGGGACATTTGTACGTGTGTCCGGACTTTGATCTTTTCTCTGCCCGGTTATCCATGCATCAAGTGTATTCAGCTTGCGTCTTAATGGTGCCACCTTACGGATGCCACAGCATTCCTGGTGCCCATCCTTATAAAAACTATAAAGGCCTTTTTCTTTCACAAAATTTTCAAGCACGATTGTATCCGGTGCCATGAGATTTATCTGGACGTTATAGTGCTCTCTTACTTGTTCAATAAAACGGTAGGTTTCGGAATGTAAGCGACCTGTGTCCAGTGAGAAGACACTAATATTTGGATTTATCTTCACAGCCATATCAATCAATATAACATCCTCTGCGCCACTGAATGAGATAGCAATATTGTCAAAATTTTCTAATGCCAATTTCAGGATCTCTTCTGGTGTTTTATCCTGAAATTCGCTGACCAGTTGATCTGGATTAAATTCTTGTGCCATTTTTACCGCCTTTTTAGGATCTACAATTTATACGTTACTTGATAATGGGTGCGCAATCCTAGCAAAACCCATATATTCCAATAAATAATAACTAATTATATTTATATTCTTCTTTGAAATATACAATAACAGATGCGATTTTGATGAGGCCGCCCTATCTGGTTGGTTATTGTTTTATCAGTAGGCAGCTAAATTATTTCAAGCAGTGTCAGTAGATAAAAAATTTGCCGGTAAATAAGTGCCGTGTGAGGACATATCCGTCAGTTGCAGACTATTTTCCCCTAGATTTTCAATAACTAAGTGTAATCTTGATACATCCCGCAATGAGGAATCAATTTTTACCGTGCTGACTGTATCTCTGCCAATGACATTCCGACCGATCGCAAGTTCATGCTGCTTACCTGCCTGATCAATAAACTTAATTCCATCCTTGGCAACCAGTTTACATTTTCTTTTTGATAGTGAAATTTCGATTTCGCTGTTTGGTGCGAGAGTGATT
>CAZCXC010000046.1:0-2722 GCA_964502505.1 uncultured Enterobacteriaceae bacterium | reverse complement strand
GACCTTGATGTCGCCATAAAACGTGCCCCAATCATAGCTATTCAGATCAATGTCTATCCCGACCTGCTTCAGTTGAAATTGAATAATAGTCGCAAGACGTACGCGTAATGGATTATTTGATGTTTTATAAGTCAATTTTAAAGGGTTTGATTGATCGTAACCGAGTTGCTTCAATATTTGCCTTGATAGTTCAGGATCGTAATCATACCCACTTAACTCAGGATGACCCGCCCAATGCTCTGGCATCAGTAAGGCACCCGCCATACGGGCTGAGTTATCTAACACATGTTGAATGATCGTTTCCCTGTCAAGGGCATGTGCGATCGCACGTCGTATTTCCAGTTGAGAGGTATCCTTATCCTGTAAATTAAACCCAATATAGGTAAAGGTATCCCCACGTGACTTTTCAATGGATACCTCTTGCTTATCCCTCAACCAACGCACCAGTTCCTGTGGTATTTCGCCTTGCAATAAATCTACTTCACCATTTAGCAGCTTCAATACACGTACAGTAGCGTCTTTTACGGTAATAAACTGAATGATTTGTTGATCAGCCAAGCGTTGTAGTTTGAGGTTTCCCTCTACTGGCCAGTCGATAAATGTAATTGGACCACTGCCGACAGGTTGTTGATTAAATGGATGGCCTGTTGCAATCAGTTTCTCCGGCAAGATACCGGTACGCAAACGACCAGGGAAAAGTGGATCGGGAACTTCTAAATAAAAATCAATGGTATCTTCATCCAATACTTGCATCTTCACAATAATGGATAATGTTTTCCGATGTGGTGATGCATTTTTACTATCTAACATAAATTCATAAGTTGCTTTTACATCATTTACTGTTAAGCGATCGCCGTTATGAAATGTGCGCCCTTCTTGACCTAAATAAAAACGGTAATGTTGAGTGCCCAGTTTTTCCCAGTGGGCCAATGACGGGATAACATGATATTGATCATCAAAATCGATTAGCTGTTTATATATCAGTCGATTAATCCGTTGCGACATGGCATCGGTCGCATAGCGAGGGTCTAATGTGACAGGGGCTGCACTTAAAGCGAAACGAATAGCTGTGTTATCAACTTCCGCACAGGCACTACTGAACAACAATAAAGTTGCAAAAATTAATTTAACGAACAAACAAGGCAATCGATTCAACATGAGTTGTATGAGGAAACATATCCATAACGCCTGCCTGTTGCAACTTGAATCCTTTATCTTTCACCAAAACACCGGCATCTCGTGCCAAAGTTACCGGGTTACAAGAAACATACACCACTTTATCAATAGTTTTGAAGTCCAGTCGATTAATGATCTCCAGTGCTCCTGTTCTCGGTGGATCAAGTAACAATTTTTGCACATCATGCTGCAGGAAACTTGCTTGCAGATCTTCATCAGCCAGATTCACGCTATGAAACTCTACATTATTTATTCCATTATGCTGTGCATTAAATTTAGCACGTTCAATTAAATTTTCATCTCCTTCTATACCAATTACGTACGCAGATTTTCTGGCAAGAGGTAATGAAAAATTTCCCAACCCACAAAATAGATCAAGTACGTGATCAGAATTATTAAGTTCTAACATTTCTATAGCACGATTTATCATGGCCCTGTTTATTTCATAATTTACCTGGGTAAAATCTGTCGGCCAGAAAATAATTTCAATCGAATGATCGAGCAAACGATAAGATAACGGGGTAGTCTGTTCAGGTATCAATGGTACTACAGATTCCAGCCCGGCCGATTGCAGATAAAGATCAATATGATGTGCCTGTGAAAAATTTTTCAATCTATCCATATCAGCATCTGTGAAAGAGGCTAGATGCCTTAATACCAGCGCCGTAATATTTTCAGCAACTGCTACCTCTATTTGTGGTATTTGTTTATAAATTGATAATTCACTGATTAAATCCTGTAGCTCTTCCAGTAAGCCTCCTACTGAGGGATGCAATACGTCACAATGCTGTAGCTCGGCAATAAACGGGCTAAATTTTTCACGGAAACCAACAAGTACCTTCTGTTTTTTCTCGACATACTTAACGCCCAGCCTGGCCTTATGCCGATAACCCCACTCAGGTCCTGTCAGAGGCGGCAATACTTGCACTGGCTGCACGTTACCGATGTGTTGTAACTGTTCAATTAAAACAGATTGCTTATGCTGGATCTGCGATTGCGGATCAATATGTTGCAGACTACAGCCACCACACACACCAAAATGCTTGCATTTTGCGGGAATACGTTCCGGCGATGGTTGGATAATTTCAACGACATTACCTTCATCATAGCGCGCACGCCGACGCTTATATTTAAACAATACTTCTTCGCCGGGTAGGGCACCATCGATGAACGTTGTTTTGTTATTCAATTGTGCTACACCACGACCTTCATGTGATAACGATGTTATCTGTGCACTCACAGGATCGACAGGTAAACGCTTACGACGACTTCTTGCCATATTGAAATTAAAAAGTGCGATTTAAAGGAATGGCTACGACCAGGCTTCCAGAAATTGTTGCAGATGTGGCTTGTTTTCAGTTCTTAACATTTCTCGAAGCTTTTCATATTCTGTTTCAACACCGGCTTCCGTTTTTCTTCCACGCATTAATTCATAACGCAAAAAGATTAAGTAAGTGTTCAAGACATCAGTCTCACAATAATTACGGATAGATTCTATATCACCTGCGATGTAAGTATCCCATACCTTGTCACCACTCATGCCCAT
>CAZCXC010000045.1:0-2636 GCA_964502505.1 uncultured Enterobacteriaceae bacterium | reverse complement strand
CAGATAACAAATATGACTGAACATCTGTCGCATAGGCAACTTCAATATTAATTTTTTTATCGCTTCCCATAGACCACTTGTGCACGTTTAACGAAAGACGTCACTAATGAACCCATGATTTTGTTAAATGTACTGTTTAGTGCCAGTTTGAGTAGTTTATTTTTAAATTCAAAATCCATATCCAACGAAATAGTCGAAGATTGTGTGCCGTCGGGTTCAAACTGCCAATGCCCATACAGTTGTTTAAAAGGTCCTTTTACCAGTTTCATCTGTATAGAAAGACCCGGTTGCATCGTGTTCTCTGTAGTTAATGTCTGTTTAATCTTGCCTATCTCCATTGCAACAGAAGCTGTTAGATGATAATTGTTTATATTTAAAACCTGTGCATTAGTACACCAGGGTAAAAAATCAGGATAAGCTTCAATATCATTGACAAGCGCATACATTTCATCAGCTGTATAGGGGACCACAGTTTTCTTGTGAATCTCAGTCAAGGTAACTAATCTAGTCTAATCAGAATTTATATTAAACCAATCACATGCAGGAATATAAAAATAACACCTACTGGTGCAATATAGCGAATAACAAAATACCAAGTACTATAAGCTATTCCCTCCCCCATATTTAATTCTTCAATAGAGGCCTTTTTCGACATCATCCAGACAGAAAAGATAGCAATCAGTAAACCACCTAATGGCAGCATAATTTTTGTAGAAAGAAAATCAACTATACCAAAGTAGGTCTCATCAAAAAGCTTTACATCACTCCATAGATTAAATGAAAGTACGGAACCGATCCCCATAACCCAAGCCAACAAGCCGGCCAAGGCCGCTGCCTTGGGCCGTTTCATCCCCCTGTTTTCCACCATCCAGGCCACAGCAGGCTCTAATAATGAAATTGATGATGTCCAGGCAGCAAACGTGAGTAATATAAAAAATAAAGTGCCAAACAACTGACCGTACTGCATTTGGCCAAAGGCGATTGGCAAGGTAATAAAAATTAATCCCGGTCCCTTGGCAGGCTCAAGAGAATAAGTAAAAACCAAGGGGAAGATGACAATACTAGCCAGTATGGCTACTAATGTATCTATAAGCGCAATAGCCACAGTTGTTTTTGCAATCGAAACATTTTCTGGCATGTAAGATCCATAAACCATGATGGCCCCCATACCGAGACTGAGTGTAAAAAATGCATGACCAAGCGCCTCAAGCACTCCTTTTTCTGTCAATTTGCTGAAATCCGGTATGAATAAATAGGCCAACCCTTCTTCAAAACCTGGAGTAGACATGGAATAACCGACCAGGATTAATAACAAAAAGAAAAGCGCTGGCATCAGGAATTTTACAGCGCGCTCCAAACCACTTCTGACACCCATTGATACAACGACTACAGTTAAAGCCATAAATAATGTATGTAAAACAAAAAGCCGTTCAGGGTTACTCAAAAGAGTGTCAAATAGACCGATAATTTCATCATCCGTAGAGACCGTAAATACACCTGAACCAGCACGAAAAATATAATCCAGTATCCAGCCAGCCACCACACTATAAAAAGACAAGATTAAAAAGCCGGTAGCGACACCTAGCCAACCCAAATAGCGCCAGGCTGGATTCAAGCCTTCTTCTTCAGCCAGGGTTTGCATAGTATTAATTGGGCTTTGCCGTCCACGTCGACCCAATAAGATTTCGGCCATCATGATAGGAATTCCTAAAAACAGGATGCATAATAAGTAAACCAGTACAAACGCCCCGCCACCGTTTTCACCTGTGATATACGGAAAACGCCAGATATTTCCCAAGCCAACTGCAGAACCTGTTGCAGCTAAAACGAACGTCAAACGAGATGACCACTGTCCATGAATCGATTTTCGTTTACCTGTCATAATAAATTTCCTGATTGTTTTTTTAACCTAGAAACCTCAGTTAGATCCAAAATACCTGTCCAACTGAGGTTTCTAGGTTTAATATTCTGCTGGAAAATCAAGTATCTCTCAACACAGTATTCTCAGGTACTCCTGCTATAATCCCGCAGCAATCAAAACAGAACCTGTTTAACATGGCCAAACAGCAAAAAACAAAATCACAAGACAACACCATTGCCCGTAATAAAAAAGCCCGGCATGATTTTTTTATTGAAGAACGATTCGAGGCTGGATTAGTACTTGAAGGTTGGGAAGTCAAAAGCCTACGCGCAGGCGCTGTGCAAATCAGAGACAGTTATATATTGTTAAAAGACGGTGAAGCTTATTTATTTGGCGCATTGATCACGCCATTACCCACCGCCTCAACCCATATTCATCCGGATCCACAACGTAATCGAAAATTACTTCTTCATCGTCGTGAATTGGGCAAATTAATTGGTGCAGTAGAACGTAAAGGTTATGCCTTAATACCTACAGCCATGTACTGGAAGCATGGTCGTGCAAAAGTAGAAATTGGACTCGCCAAAGGTAAGAAAGCGCATGATAAACGTGCAAGTGAGAAAGACAGGGATTGGCAAAGAGAAAAGCAACGCCTTTTGAAGCATAGCTAGCTCCAAACTTTAAAAACCAATCTCCAATTTATATGCTTGTTTTTTTGCGTTATGTATTCGCAAGAAAAAGAGCAATAAATAAAAGTAATAGGGTAATACCTTGC
>CAZCXC010000044.1:0-2924 GCA_964502505.1 uncultured Enterobacteriaceae bacterium | reverse complement strand
TAAATGGTGGTATGTATATGGGATAAAACTTAAAATTTACTTTAAAAACAATTTATAACCAGCTGTTATATAATAAATAATATATTTAGATAATTTCTAAGGTGCAAGATATCTTCATTTCACTAAACTTACACACGCATTCGGTCTAGGACCGTCACGGGAGGAGTAGTTCATTATGAGCAGTGTTGAAGAACGAGTAAAAAAAATAGTAATTGAACAATTAGGGGTAAAGGGAGAGGAAGTAAATAATGAATCCTCATTCGTAGATGATTTAGGAGCAGATTCTCTAGACACCGTTGAATTAGTGATGGCCCTGGAAGAGGAATTTAAAACAGAGATTCCTGATGAGGAAGCTGAAAAAATTACGACAGTTCAACATGCGATTGACTATGTCAGCGCTAATATGGAATAGATTCTCCGTCTGAAGACATAAAGGCCGCGTTATACATTAGCGCGGCCTTTTTCATTACATAATTCAGGAATTAGCTTGTGAGTAAACGACGTGTAGTGGTAACTGGCCTAGGCATGGTAACCCCGTTAGCTAATACAGTAACTGATACTTGGGACAAAATCCTGCAAGGTAAAAGTGGTATAAATATGATCACTCACTTTGATGTATCAGAATTTTCTGTCCGCATTGGTGGTTCTATCAAGGATTTTGATGTAACCAAGTATATTCCGAAGAAAGATATCAAGAAGATGGATCCTTTCATACGTTATGGCATGGCAGCTGGTAGCCAGGCAATTGAAGATTCTGGACTGGAAATCAATGAAAATAACGCCCCCCGTGTGGGTGTCGCTATTGGATCAGGTATAGGTGGATTGTTTGGCATTGAAAAAGGCACTCAGCAATTCATGGGAGGGGGGCCGCGCAAAATCTCTCCATTCTATGTGCCAAGCAATATTATCAATATGATATCTGGCAATCTTTCCATCAAATATGGTGCTAAAGGCCCTAATTTTGCCATCGTAACAGCGTGCACTACCGGGACACACAATATAGGTGATTCTGCGCGACTCATTGAGTATGGCGATGCTGATGTTATGGTTGCAGGAGGCGCTGAAATGGCAACTTCTCCCACAGGGCTTGCAGGATTTGCAGCAGCGCGCGCATTATCAACACGAAATGATGATCCGGAAACAGCAAGCCGGCCTTGGGATAAAGGTAGGGATGGATTTGTATTGAGTGATGGCGCTGGTGCAGTTGTTTTAGAGGAATATGAACATGCCAAAGCCCGTGGTGCCAATATATATGCTGAATTAATAGGTTATGGTATGAGTGGCGATGCCTATCACATGACAGCACCCTCAAAAGACGGGCAGGGTGCCGCCAGTTGTATGGAAAATGCGCTAAGAAATGCGGGCATAAACCCTGAGCAGGTTGACTATATTAATGCACATGGCACATCCACGCAGGCCGGGGATGTCATCGAAACGAGAGCTATCAAAAAAATATTTGGCCAGCATGCTCTGAAAGTGGCAGTCAGCTCAACTAAATCGATGATTGGTCATTTACTGGGCGCCGCCGGTGGTGTTGAAGCAATCTTTTCTATACTTTCATTACGTGATCAAGTTGCTCCGCCCACTATTAATCTGGACGAACCTGATCCAGAATGTGATCTCGACTATGTTCCTCATGAAGCACGACAGATGAAAATTGATATTTCACTATCAAATTCATTTGGTTTTGGTGGGACAAATGGCACCTTGATTTTTAAGCGCGCGGATTAAGAAAAGTATAATTACATTTATATTATTCCGTTTAATCCAGGTGACTCTATGTTTTTAATCAATGGCGAATCTGGGGATTCTCTTTCCATACATGATCGCGGTTTACATTATGGCGATGGTGTATTCGAAACTATTGCTGTCAATAAAGGTAATCTACTTTGCTGGGATAAACACTATGAAAGGTTACAACGTGGTTGCCAGCTTTTAGATTTCACTTGTCCTGCTAAAGAACTTTTGCAAAACGAAGCTCAACTAGTCACTACCGATACAAAGGAAGTTCTCAAAATAATACTAACCCGTGGGGTTGGGGGGCGTGGTTATAATCCACCAAAGCAAATCACACCCACCAGGATAGTAGCTAATTACGCATGGCCTGATTATACCGATGAGCAGGTAAAAGAAGGTGTCAAAGTAAGAATTTGTAACTTTCGCCTGGGCATTAATCCTAAACTTGCTGGAATAAAACATCTCAATCGTCTG
Source organism: uncultured Enterobacteriaceae bacterium (assembly GCA_964502505.1). Taxonomy (GTDB): domain Bacteria; phylum Pseudomonadota; class Gammaproteobacteria; order Eutrophobiales; family Eutrophobiaceae; genus CAZCXC01. The sequence continues at coordinate 713 of CAZCXC010000044.1, read as the reverse complement.
GAACAGGTGTTAGCAAGAAATGAGTGGAGTGATTCTGAAATTGCAGAAGGTTTAATGTTGGATCAGGATGACAGCATCATTGAAGGTACAATGAGTAATATTTTTGCAGTACAGGGAGAAAAACTTATCACACCTGATCTGAGTCAATGTGGAATACATGGCATTATTCGACAATGCATTATTGATTTGGCTCCTGAACTCGATATGTTCGTAGACATCAGAACTGTAAAAAAAGATGAACTATTTGCTAGCGAAGAACTGTTTTTATGTAATAGCACCATTGGTCTCTGGCCTGTGCGGGAGATTGAAGGACAACAAATCAATCGAGGTTCGTATGCAATAAAAATAAGAAAAGCATTAATCGAAACCAGGGCTATTTGTGCATGAAACAAACAGTATTTTTTATTTTTGTATTTTTCTTGGCATGTATAGGAATAACAGCACGGTATTTCTGGCAAGATATGCAGACACAACTTAAATCCCCGCTTAACTTAGAATCTGAAATTAACTTTATAATCAAGCCCGGTATGAGTCTCAATCAGGTTAGCGATGAATTAAATTACATGGGATTGTTAGCACAACCTCATTACTTAATGTTAGAAGCTCGGCGCCAGCAGGTAGCAGAACAAATTAAAGCGGGTGAATATATAATTACACCAGACACAACACCGATACAATTACTCGAACAATTTGTAATGGGTAGAGTCGTGCAG
>CAZCXC010000043.1:0-4237 GCA_964502505.1 uncultured Enterobacteriaceae bacterium | reverse complement strand
GCTGAATGATCCAGATGACCAGGCCGAGCGTTTTCAGATGCAGATGAAAGATAAGGATGCGGGTGATGATGAGGCTATGCATTATGATGCTGACTATATAACAACGCTAGAATATGGCATGCCACCAACGGCGGGAGAAGGTATTGGTATCGACCGTTTGGTCATGTTTTTAACGGACTCGGCCTCAATTAGGGACGTTATTCTGTTTCCTCATATGCGCCCCAAATAAAGGAGGTTGTAATTGACTGAAATTCCCACCTATTTTGGGGAAACTTTCCCGAATTAATAAGGTCAATTAGTCAGGTTTTATATAAATAGAAGTGAACACGAGTGGGGTTTTCTGCTTGTGAATTACTCTGGCTATGGAAAACCTATATTTAGTTGATCATTATTTATCCAGCCCCGTGAGGGGCTATTTTTTAAACAATCAGGAGGAGTCCTCTAATGTCAAAGAAAGCTACTTTGAAACCAATTGCTGCTGTTTTAGGTACGACCTTTATCGTATCTCTGGCTGCCAGCCCTATTGCAAATGCTGCTGAGAATCCATTTAGCATCACTGCATTTGATAGTGGCTATGAAATTGCCGGTCACGATAAAGAAGGAAATTGTGGTGAAGGCAAGTGCGGCGACAAGAAAGAAGGCGAAGGAAAATGCGGCGACAAAATGGAAGAAGGCAAGTGCGGTGACAAGAAAGCCGAAGGAAAATGCGGCGAAGGAAAATGCGGCGACAAAAAGAAAGAAGAAGGCAAGTGTGGCGAAGGCAAGTGTGGTGACAAAAAATAATTTAAGTCACATATTTAATGTCACATAAGTATCCTGTACAAGGTGCAGGTTTGGGTCTGCGGCGAGCCTTCATTGGCTCGCTCGCGGATCAACTTCCTCCCCAGGTAGATTTTATGGAAGTGGCGCCTGAGAATTGGATCGATGTAGGTGGTCGGTTGGGTCGACAATTCCATCAAATTTCTGAGCAAATCCCCATTGTTAGTCACGGTCTCTCATTAAATATAGGTGGCCCTGCACCGTTAGATGAATCTTTCCTACATCGAGTCAAACAATTTCTCGATAGGTTCAATATTCGCGTCTATAGTGAACATCTCAGCTACTGCGCAGATGATGGACATCTCTATGATTTGATGCCCATTCCTTTCACTAAAGAAGCTATCGATTATGTTGTAAGTCGTATTCAACGTACTCAGGAAATCATTGGACGCAGGATGGCGATTGAAAATGTGTCTTACTATGCTGCACCAGGCCAGGAAATGCGGGAAATAGATTTTATAAACACTGTATTGGAAAAAGCTGATTGTTATTTACATCTGGATATCAATAACATCTATGTTAACAGCATTAATCATCGTTATGATGCAGAGGAATTCCTTAAGGCATTACCGGGTGATCGAATTGCCTACGCACATATAGCCGGTCACTATGTTGAGGCAGAAGATCTGCGTGTGGATACGCACGGTGCTGATGTGATCGATCCGGTTTGGCAATTGCTTGATGTTGCCTATCAACATTTTGGAGTATTTCCAACATTGCTTGAGAGAGACTTTAATATTCCACCACTTGAAGAATTAGTACTCGAAGTTGACATGATCAGGCATTACCAAAATAAAAACAGTGATGAAATTAGTGATGCAACCTCAAAACAACAAGCCTGATTCCTTTAAAGATATTCAATATCAGTTCACGCAACATATGCGTGATCCAAAACAAGCGCCTGCGCCTGATGGTATTGAGGATAGACGCATGGCAATTTATCGTGATTTGCTCTATCGAAATGTTGAAAGTTTTATGGCTAATAGTTTTCCAGTTTTACGCAAAATCACACCCGATGATCAATGGCATGCGATGCTACGTGATTACTTCAAGTGCCATCAAGCGCATACTCCGCTGTTTCCAAAGATGCCACAGGAATTTTTACAGTATCTTGAGAGTGAACGTATTACAGATGGTGATCCACCTTTTATGTTTGAATTAGCGCATTATGAATATGCAGAAACCGCAGTTTCTATTGATACCCGTGATATAAGCTGGGACGGGATTGATCCTGAAGGTGATCTCCTGGAGAGCATACCTGTACTTAATCCGTTGGCTTGGCCACAAAGCTATCGTTATCCGGTCCATAAAATTAGTAAGGAAAATCTACCAAATAAAGAACCGTCACAACCAACCTATATAGTTGTATATCGTGATCGCAATGATGAAGTCGGTTTTGTTGAGTTAAATCCTGAATCTGCCAGATTGCTTGAGTTGGTCCAACAAGACAAGAATATTTCCGGGCGTGCATTACTAGAAACAATTGCAAAAGAATTAAATCACCCTAATCCCGATATTGTTATTAATGGAGGACTGGAAATTATGCAGGATCTTCACGCAAAAGATATTTTGTTGGGGACAAAAATTATCTAGACGTTACAGGATAATAGCATCAAACAATTATTACGGGGGTAGTTGATTATGATGTCAGGTCAAACGCAAAGTCTGTTTATGGCGACATTAGAATTTATGGCCGTGCTATTTATATTTGCGGTTGGTCTTGCTGTCCTTGCGGTTATTGTTATTTTTATACTCGATGTTAGTCAGACTAAATCGGCAATAAGACGTAACTACCCAGTCGTCGGTCATTTTAGATATTATTTTGAACATTTGGGTGAATTTTTTCGCCAGTACTTTTTTGCAATGGACCGTGAAGAAATGCCTTTTAACCGTGCTCAGCGATCCTGGGCTTATCGAGCGGCAAAGAATCTTGATAACACCATTGCTTTTGGTTCAACACGCGATCTTAGACCACCGGGTACCATATTATTTGTCAATTGCCCTTTTCCAACATTAGGCGAGGATGCGGTCGAACCTGAACCAGTAACAATTGGCCCTTTTTGTGAAAAGCCATATACCACGGCATCGCTCTTTAATATTTCAGGAATGAGTTTTGGTGCAATATCGAAACCTGCTGTGTTAGCACTTTCCAATGGTGCACGTATGGCGGGTTGTTGGATGAACACGGGTGAAGGTGGACTATCACCTTATCATCTTGAAGGGGGAGCGGATATTGTATTTCAGATTGGTACTGCCAAATATGGTGTTAGAGATCAGGAAGGAAATCTGAACGATGACAAATTGCGTGAAGTAGCTGGTCATGATCAAGTCAGAATGTTTGAAATTAAATTAAGTCAGGGAGCAAAACCAGGAAAGGGTGGTATTTTACCTGGGGGTAAAGTGACAGAGGAGATTGCAAAGATAAGAGGAATTCCACCAGGTGGTGATTCAATCAGTCCAAATCGACATACGGATATCAAGACCAATGCAGAAATCCTGAATATGATTGACCACATACGAACGGTTACTGGTAAGCCGGTTGGTTTTAAAGCTGTCATCGGTGCTTATGGTTGGCTGGATAACTTATTCGATGAAATAAATCAACGGGGCATTGAATGTGCACCGGATTTTATTACTGTTGATAGTGCAGATGGAGGAACCGGTGCTGCCCCTATGCCATTGATGGATGATATGGGATTGCCCTTGCGAGAAAGCCTCCCTATGCTCGTTGATAAACTAAATGAACACGGTTTGCGTGAAAGAATAAAAGTGGTCTCATCAGGTAAACTGATTACACCCACAGACGTTGGGTGGGCTCTATGTATGGGCGCTGATTTTATTACATCGGCACGTGGGTTTATGTTTGCCCTTGGTTGTATTCAGGCATTGCAATGTAATAAAAACACATGTCCGACGGGCATAACTACACATAAGAAGAAATTACAAAGAGGATTGGTACCTGAAGATAAGGCAATACGTGTCATGCATTATGCAAAAAACATGGTCAAGGAAGTAGGCACAATTGCTCACTCCTGTGGTGTTAAGGCACCCAGGCAATTGCGACGCTATCATGCGCGCATTGTGACTGAAAATGGTTTGTCTGTAGCATTGGGTGAGTTACATCCAGACGTTGAGAATAAAACGGCCGCATAATTATTTGAAATTAAAATCGAGTAATTACAAATAAGGGGGAATGACAATGACGGCAATAATTAATTTAATGGAGTGGGCGCAGGGAATACTCGATAAGATACGAGAGTCAGTTGATTTTATCGGTCCTTTATTATTAAGAATTTACCTTGTTCCAGTATTTTGGGTCGCAGCAAACAACAAGTGGAACCCGTTTGATAGTGATAGTTCTTTGGAAGGTACAATTGCCTGGTTTGAACATAGTTTGGAATTACCCTTCCCGGTATTA
>CAZCXC010000042.1:0-16303 GCA_964502505.1 uncultured Enterobacteriaceae bacterium | reverse complement strand
CACAACAAACTAACGCTAATTTGTTGTTATCGGATAATGCCGAGGTTGATACCAAACCGGAACTGGAAATTTATGCCGATGATGTGAAATGTTCCCACGGCGCCACAGTCGGTCAACTTGATCAGGATATGTTGTTTTATTTGCGTACACGTGCCATTGATGAAGAAACGGCAAAAAGCCTGTTAAGTTTTGCCTTTGCCCATGAAGTCATCGATCGTATTCAGTTTAAACCGATTCGAGATCGGCTGGAACAACTCGTTGTTGGTCGATTGCCCGATGCTGATTTGATCAGGGAATTTACCCATGAGTTATAAAAGTACTGCCGAGCAGTTACTTACCGATTTATCTGCACTTGATGTAGAAATAATTCGCAAAGACTTTCCAATCTTGCAGCAGCAAGTCCATGGTAAACCACTCGTGTATCTGGATAATGCAGCGACCGCACAAAAAACCGTCTTTTGTAATCGAAACACTGAACCAATATTACCAGGAATATAATTCTAATATTCATCGGGGTGTACATACATTGAGTGAGAAAGCAACAGCTGCATATGAAGAGTCACGCGATAAAGTTAAAACATTTATAAATGCTGATTCAAACAAGGAAATAATTTTTGTTCGCGGTGCCACTGAAGGAATTAATCTGGTTGCACAGAGTTTTGGTCGCAGCACGATCACCGTAGGTGATGAAATTATCATTAGTGAAATGGAACATCATTCCAATATCGTTCCATGGCAACTCTTGTGTGACCAAACTGGCGCACAATTAAAAGTGATACCGATTAATGACGCCGGTGAACTTATCATGGAAGAATATGAAAAATTATTAAATAAGAAAACCAGGATCGTTGCTGTTGGCCATATCTCTAATGCACTGGGTACGATTAACCCGATCAAAAAAATGATCGACATGGCACATCAGGTCGGTGCAAAAATTTTAATCGATGGAGCACAGGCGGCGCCACATACGATTGTTGACGTTAAGACATTAGATTGTGACTTTTATGTCTTTTCCGGGCACAAACTGTTTGGTCCTACCGGCATTGGTGTTCTCTATGGAAAGCAACAATTACTTGAGGATATGCCACCCTATCAGGGTGGTGGCGACATGATTAAAATGGTTACGCTGGAAAAAACACTCTATAACGACCTGCCATATAAATTTGAAGCCGGCACACCACACATTGCCGGCGTAGTCGGTTTGGGAGCAGCTATCGATTATATTCAAGCTATTGGACTTGATGATATTGCAAGTTATGAACATGAATTGCTCACTTATGCTACGCAACAAGTAAATGCCATTGAAAGTGTAACGCTAGTGGGTACGGCAAATGAGAAAACCAGCATCCTTTCGTTTGTAATGGATGAAATACATCCACATGATATCGGTACCATTATCGACCATGAAGGTATCGCAATACGAACTGGCCACCACTGTGCCATGCCAGTGATGGAACATTTTAACTTAGCAGCAACTGCGCGTGCGTCGTTCGCCTTTTATAACACCAAAGCAGAAGTTGATTTACTAGTTGCCGGTATTCAAAAATGTAATGAGGTATTTCATTAATGTTTGATCTTAAAGATCTCTACCAGGAAGTGATCGTTGATCACAATCGCAACCCTCGAAACTTCGGCAAACTGGATAATGCCGATAAAAAATTGGAAGGATTTAATCCCCTTTGTGGTGATCGATTAACCCTATACCTAAAAATTAATAATGACCAAATTGATGACATTACTTTTGATGGTGCAGGTTGTGCGATCTCTGTGGCATCAGCTTCACTTATGACCGATGCCATGAAAGGAAAAAGCATTGAGGAGGCCGAATCAATTTTTAATGAGTTTCATGAACTCGTTACCAATGAAGATGAAATTGATTTTGATAAAATGGGTAAACTTGCCGTACTTGCAGGTGTAAGAAATTATCCAACGCGAGTAAAGTGCGCCACACTCTGCTGGCATACACTTAACTCAGCCCTGCATGGTGATGAGACACCCGTTTCAACTGAGTGACACTTGATGCAACACGGTGAATCAATAGTACTTACGCGTGATTGTGATGCGGTCCTTATACCGGACGGGACACCTGTGACCTTGCAGGAAAGCAGTATTGTTTTCATCACTCAAGCCCTAGGTGGTTCCTACACGGTCAATATCAATGGCAATCTTGCGAGAATAGCGCCCCATGATGCAGACGCGCTTGGATTTGATGCGGAAGAAGACAGTAATTCGCTAACTGATAAACCCATCGTAGGTGACGGAACTGTTGATGAAGAACTAGTTTGGCAACAATTACGCACCTGTTATGACCCGGAAATTCCCATCAATGTTGTTGAGCTTGGTTTAATCTATGAATGCGTCGTCACACCGCTTGAAGAAAAGGGGAACCGTGTTGATGTTGTTATGACTCTTACGGCACCGGGGTGCGGCATGGGAGAATTTCTAACTGAAGACGTGAAAATTAAAATAGCAACCGTCCCTAATGTTACGGAAGTGAATGTCGATCTGACCTTGGAACCACCCTGGGACCAGACGATGATGTCTGATGCTGCCCGACTCGAAACCGGCCTTTATTAATCAATACACACATCTCGAGGTACGAGATACGAATGTAATGTCAGACTGGATAAACGTTGCACTTGAAGATGATTTTGGTCCTGGTGAGTCGCAACTTGTTGAAACGGCAGAAGCCATGATTGCTATCTTTAACCTGGATGGTGATTACTTTGCCATTGAAGATGTTTGTACCCATGACGGATCACCGATGTTGGGCTGTGGACTAGAACACGAGGACGTGGTTGAAGGTGATCAACTTATTTGCCCACGTCATGGGGCACGATTTTGCATTCGTACAGGTGCTGCCCTGACACCACCTGCCTATGAACCAACCGCCAAATTCCCGGTTAGGGTCGAAAATAGTATGGTACAGGTACTTGATGAACGCTCAGATTAGATAAAATATCTAGTTTCTAGTCTTATCCTAAAAACTACTTCATACAACATCACAACATAACTTCTTTACGCATACTTCTAAGTACGTATAATCGCGCGTTTAAAATATAGACAGATTAATAATGTTGGGGAATGTCACTAATGGCGCTTGAACAAACGCTATCGATTATAAAACCAGATGCTGTAGCAAAGAACATCATCGGAGAGATCAATTCAAGATTTGAAGAAAACGGACTACAAATTGTTGCCGCCAAGATGTTGCATCTGAACAAGGAACAAGCAGAAGAATTCTACGCTATACACCGAGAACGTCCCTTCTATAACCAACTGGTTAAATTCATGATATCAGGACCAATCATAGTGCAGGTACTCGAAGGAGACAGTGCGATCACAAAATATCGTAAACTGATGGGTGCCACAATCCCTAAATTCGCTGCACCTGGGAGCATCCGACATGACTTTGCTACCGATAGTGCAGAAGGGGAAGTCCACGAAAACGCAGTACACGGCTCGGATAGTGAGGAAAATGCCAGGGACGAAATTGACTTTTTCTTTAAACCAGAGGAAATTTGTCGCAGAACACGGTAATTCAATATGAATCAGCGCACCAATCTACTTGATTTGGATCGTTCTTCAATGGAGACATTCTTCGCTGGCAACGATGAGAAAACCTTTCGTGCCTCACAAATCACAAAATGGATACATCAGTCAGGTATTACCAAATTTCAGGATATGACCAACCTTGGTTTATCTCTACGCGATAAACTAAATGACATAGCCTGTATTAACCTGCCGGAAATTATTTCCGAACAAATTTCTAAAGATGGCACTTATAAATGGCTTGTAAAGGTGGATGGTACCCAATGTGTAGAAACCGTTTTTATCCCGGAAAAAGATCGGGGGACCCTGTGTGTTTCTTCACAAGTTGGCTGTCCACTTGACTGCAGTTTTTGCTCAACTGGTAAACAAGGTTTTAATCGCAATCTAACCGTTGCTGAAATTATTGGACAAGTCTGGATGGCTAATCATGCCTTGAAACATTTTGAGACTGGACATCGAATTATTTCAAACGTCGTGATGATGGGAATGGGAGAACCCCTGCTCAATTTTGATAACGTTATAAAGGCCATGAGTATCATGATGGACGATCTGGCCTATGGACTCGGACGCAAACGGGTAACCCTGAGCACTTCCGGGGTTATCCCTGGAATAAAAAAACTCGGGCAGACAAGCAAAGTCAGTCTGGCAATATCCCTACATACTGCAGATAATGCATTACGCAATATTCTTGTGCCCATCAATAAAAAATATCCTGTTGAAGATTTAATACAGGCATGTAAAGAATATGCACATGATCAACCCGGCGAGACAATAACATTTGAATACGTCATGTTGGCTGATGTTAATGACAGCCTAACACAAGCGAAAGCATTGGCAATATTACTCAAAGACTTACCAGCAAAGGTAAACTTGATACCGTTCAATCCATTTCCTGGAACTGAATACAAACGCTCAGACCCGGCAACTATAGATCGATTCCGGGACATTTTGGTAAATGCTGGCATAATTACTATTACACGTAAAACTCGAGGTGGAGATATTGATGCTGCTTGCGGACAATTAGTCGGCAAAGTTATTCCGCGTGCTAAGCGACACCAAAATATAGTGATGGAAAATAGAGCATGAAAATACATCAATTAACCTGTTTCTTAACTTTAGGATTAATTTTGAGTGCTTGCAACCAAACAGCAACCAGGAGTTCTGTTTATCCATCCCATCGCTCAAATGATGTTGCTGAAGCAAATCTCAATTTGGGTGTTGAATATTTAAGGCGTGGCGAATACGAAAGCGCATTACAAAAATTAAAGAGAGCACAGGCAGCAGATCCAAGATTTCCTCCCGTTTACAATGCATTAGGCCTGCTATACCAACAAGTTGGTGAGTCAGAAAAAGCGGAAGAATATTATAAAAAGGCGATCAGCCTTGACCCTGCAGATTCATTAACACTTAATAATTATGGTCTATTTTTGTGTAGTAATAATAGATTTGAAGAAGCACAGGAAACCTTCTTTAAAGCTGCAAGTAATCCTTTATATGAAGCACCGGAGATTTCAATTTCAAATGCCGGTACTTGTGCGCTAAATGATAACCGTCCTGATGATGCAGAGAACTATTTCCGGCAAGCACTTAGCAAAAATCCAAAAATTGCCCCCGCACTTATTCAAATGGGACAGTTGTCTTATGACCAGGGCAAATATCTTCCTGCACGTGGTTATCTCCAACGTTATCTGGAAATTAGTAAGCATACACCCCAAAGCCTATGGCTTGGAATTCGTATTGAAGAAGAACTAGGTGATAGAAATGCACTCTCCAGTTATGTACTATCACTGCGAAACAATTTTCCCGATTCAAAAGAAGCTCGAATGCTAAAAGAATCAGGAGTGAAATAGACAATGACTGATTCAATTTCTCCATCTGCTAACGCATCAGTGACAAAGACAGCTGGTGAATTACTAAAGGAAACAAGAGAAAAACAGGAATTGAGCATACAAGATATTGCTTCGAGATTAAATCTACAAACAAATATTATCCAAGCCCTTGAAGCAGAGGACAACAATAAACTACCAGCAATAACATATGTTCGAGGTTATATTCGTAGTTATGCTCGAATTGTTAACCTGGATGCTGATGAATTAGTCAAACTATATGAAGATGATGCAGAAGCGCCACCTGAAATATTACCGAATGTTAAATTACATACCCAGGTAAGTAGTAGCGATAAACCTGTAAAAGCAGTGACTTATTTGCTGATCTTTGGCATGGTACTTTTGGTACTAGCCTGGTGGCAAAGTAATTTCATAGTTAGTAAAAATATGCTGACAGGTACATCATCAGAAAAAAGTGCCAGTGCCTTTTCTTACACTTATGACATTGTGATTCACCCAGATACACCGTTCCTAGAAAAAGGAACTGAAATTGAAGACAATTCTGAGAAGTTGCCACCCTACGAATCTGAAGGAATGGATCATACTGATGCATCCATTCTTGACAGTTTGACTTTACCCAACTCGTTGCTCATAGACACTACGCTAGGAAGTACAGAAGAGGCAATTTCGACAACTGCCGAAACAAGAGGGACGGGTCCAGACACCCTTACGCTAAAAGTGCACGTTAAATCCTGGATAGAAGTGTATGACAAAAATAAACAAAAAATGTATATGGATATTGTACAAGCTGGCAATGTACTGAAACTCAAAGGCATTGCTCCATTTTCTGTCATACTTGGTAATGCGTCTGGCGTTAAAGTTGCATTTAATGGAAAATCTTTTGACCACAAGCCTTATGAAAATGGTGGAGTTGCTCGTTTCAAGTTGGGTGAATAAATCTAGCAATAAATCGTTACACTTTGCATCAAGCAATCCAGCAAGTCTGTTAAAATAGTCTTTTATTAATTTCCGGGAGGCAGCCTTGTCAGACAAGCTACAGGCAATACGCGGGATGCATGACATCCTTCCAAATCAAACGTCAAAATGGCAATTTGTTGAAATAACAGCAGCTAATATTCTTTCCAGTTATGGGTTTCGAGAAATTCGTATACCTATCGTTGAAAAAACGGAATTATTTTCTCGTTCTATCGGTGAGTTGAGCGATATTGTCAATAAGGAAATGTACACTTTTACTGACCGTAATGGTGAACAGCTGACATTACGTCCAGAGGGAACCGCCAGTTGTGTGCGTGCTGGTATTGAACATGGCCTGTTTCATAATCAAACACAAAAACTCTGGTATATCGGCCCCATGTTCAGACACGAACGACCGCAAAAAGGCAGACAACGTCAATTTCATCAGATTGGGGCAGAAGCTTTTGGATTTAAAGGGCCTGATATTGATGCTGAAATGATTTTAATTTGCGCGCGTCTGTGGCGTTCACTGGATTTGACTGATATTAAACTACAGTTAAACACCCTTGGAACTGCCCCAGCCCGGAATCAGTACCGAGAAAAATTGATTGCTTATTTTAAACAGAACCAGACGCACCTGGATGAGGATAGTCTGCGCCGCCTTGAAACCAATCCGTTACGCATCCTAGATAGCAAAAATTCTTGTATGCAGGAGATCATAAGCGCTGCACCAGTTATGAATGATCATCTTGATCAGGAATCTGCCGAACATTTTGATGAATTAAAAGCATTACTAGATAATTTGAATATAAATTATGAACTCAATCCGCATTTAGTCCGTGGACTGGATTACTATAGCAAAACGGTATTTGAGTGGGTCACAGACAGTCTTGGTGCACAAGGAACCATCTGCGCTGGCGGACGCTATGATACCCTGGTTGAACATTTTGGCGGTAAATCAACCCCAGCATGTGGTTTTGCGTTGGGCTTGGAAAGATTGATTGAATTAATACAGACAACATCCCAGACACAAGATGATGTGCCTCATGTCTATTTCGTTGTAGCAGGTGAAGCCGCGATTGCAGCAGGTCTACAACTGGCAGAATCCCTACGGGATAACTTGCCTCATATCCGCATTCAGACTCACTGTGGTGGTGGTGTAATTAAAAACCAGTTTAAAAAAGCGGATAAATCGGGGGCTGAATTTGCCCTGATCCTGGGCGATGATGAGCTTGAAAACCGCAGAATAGGTATAAAATCACTACGCACTCAGGTAGAACAGGAGACTGTTAGCTGGAATGATTTAGCGTCTGCGTTAGCAAAAAAACTAACGAATATTTGAACTCACCCCGATGCATCTTTATGATTGCACGCCTTATCCGTAATTAGTAACAAGATCATATACAGGAGAAAAACTTGGACGGCCACAGAACAGACGAAGAACAGATAGAAGCCCTGAAAAAATGGTGGGGGGAAAACGGTATATCAGTCGTTGGCGGAATAATTATTGGTCTTGCGGCTGTTTTTGGTTGGCGCGAATGGCAAGACTATCAAATTGCACAAGCAGAAGCCGCATCAGATATTTATCAAAAAATAATCATTGAAATTCGTAACGAAGAAAAAGGTAAAGCAATGAGTTTTGCCAACCAGCTACTCGATGAGTACCCATCAACGGCCTATGCAATTTTTTCCCATTTACTATTGGCAAAACTTGATGTGGAAAGTAATGAACTGCAATCAGCGATCGAACATCTGCAATGGGTTATGGATAATACAGATGAAAATGAATATGAGCATCTTGCACGCATGCGTATTGCCAGATTATTACTGGCAGAAAATAAACCAGCTGAGAGCCTGGAAATTCTTAACACTGTTGATTCAGATATATTCAGGGCCAGTTATGAAGAGTTAAGAGGCGACAGTTATGTTAAACAGGGTAAAACAGAAGAAGCCAGAAATGCTTACAATCAGGCTTTGACACATGCAGGGACCTCCAGAGGGGATCAGTCTATTTTAGAAATGAAAATAGGCAACCTTGGGCAACTAAATCCATGATGCGTTACTTTCAAATTATCTTTATTACTAGCTTTTGCCTGGCTGGATGCTCCGCAGCAGATACAGTTAGTGATTGGGTTGGCGGAGATGAAGACAATACTCAACCACCCACACCACTTACTGACATAAATACCAGGGCAGAAATACTCGAATTATGGGAAAGGGATGTTGGTAAAGGTTCAGGTGATCAATATCTAAAATTATCTCCCGCAATTTCAGATGAGAGAATCTTTGTTGCTAATAATGATGGTGAAATTAAAGCTATAGATATCACCACTGGTAAAGTCATATGGGATAAAGACGTTGATAAAAAAATCACAGGTGGCCCAGGTGCGAATAATGGACTCGTTATGGCAGGTACCAGCGAAGGTGAAGTAATTGCTATCGAAAGTGAATCTGGCAACATACTTTGGCAAGCTAAAGTTTCTAGCGAAATACTAGCAGCCCCACAGACAGATAATAATATTGTTGTAGTACGTACAATCGATGGAAAAATTTTTGGCCTTAGTGCGACAGATGGCTCGAGATTGTGGGTTTATGACCGCACGGTTCCTGCTCTAACATTACGGGGTACCAGTGCCCCTGTTATAGCTGAGGGCCTGGTTATTGCCGGCTTTGATGGCGGTCGTATGGCCGCCATTGAGCTAGAAACAGGAAGATTAATTTGGGAAACACGCATTGCAATTGGTAGTGGTCGTTCTGAACTTGAGAGAATGGTAGATATCGATGCTGAACCATTGGTAATCGATGGCATTATTTATGTTGCAACCTTTCAAGGACGTATCGCAGCTGTTGATCTGGATTCAGGTAATATTTTATGGACACGTGATATTTCATCATATGCTGGTCTTAGCGTGGACGATCGTAACGTTTACGTAACGGATGATAACAGTCATGTGTGGGCATTGGATCGTGTGGGTGGAAACTCAGTTTGGAAACAAGAAAAACTGGAAGCCAGAACGGTAACGGCACCAACTACTATTAATGAATTAATCGTTGTAGGTGATATTGAAGGTTATTTACACTGGATGGACAAAACGAGCGGGCAATTTGTTGCGCGCACAAAAATATCGAGCGCGAAAATAATTGCCCCTCCAATTTCCACAGGCAATTTAATATTTGCTTATAGCAGTGACGGTACATTGGGGGCCTATACTAACCACCCGCTTGAAGTAAAAACAGAAAAAGAACAGGTAATCCAGCCTGAACTAGATCAACAAGTCATAAATCAAACTGAAGAAAACATAACAGCTGATTTAGAGTCTCCAGGGACAGAAACAACAACTAACTCTGAAAATACTAAAGAAGATTCTGTCAATGAGGAAAAAGGTGGGCTTTGGAGTCGCGTATTAGACATTTTTACTAGTTCAGATGATGAAGATGAAGAACCGACCGAGTAATATGCCTAATTAATTTCCCTAGTAACACATCAATAAATATTCATTAAACTATTTGAACCATGAAATCGGTTATTGCCATCGTTGGTAGACCTAACGTTGGCAAGTCAACACTTTTTAATCGTCTTACTCACACACGCAGTGCCCTTGTCGCTGATGAACCTGGAGTAACGCGTGATCGTCAATATGGATTTGGGCATCACAATGAGCATAAATTTATAGTTGTTGATACCGGTGGGCTTGGCAGCAATGACAACAATACTGATAACATAGCTAATCTGATTGCCGAGCAAACGTTAAGGGCGGTAAAAGAGGCCAATTCTATTATTTGGCTGGTCGATGGTCAGGAGGGTTTAACACCTTGCGATGAAACCCTGGCAAAAGAACTACGCCCTCACTGTGATCACATTTACCTGGCTGTAAATAAAACTGAAGGGCAGGACGAAAATATTATCACTGCAGAGTTTCATGCCTTGGGTACTGGACAGCCCTATGCCATCTCCGCATTACACGGCTCTGGTGTTACAAGTCTCATGGACAATCTTACTAATGATCTGCCAATCCATGAAGATGTCTATATTGAAAATGACCAGAGCTTGAGGATCACAGTACTTGGGCGACCTAATGTCGGCAAATCAACATTAGTCAACCGAATCCTGGGGGATAATAGAGTACTCACCTGTGATGAGCCAGGTACCACACGTGACAGTATAGATATCCCTTTTGAACGTGATGGCAAATCATATACCTTGATTGATACAGCAGGTGTCCGTCGACGTGCACGTGTTAACAAAAAAATTGAAAAATTTAGTATCGTAAAAACTTTACAAGCAGTTGATGAGACACAAATTGTTATTCTTGTGATCGATGCGCAAGAGGCGATAACTGATCAGGATGCAAATTTGCTTGGTTTAGTACTGGATAGTGGGAAAGCCCTTTTGATTACTGTGAATAAGTGGGACGGTCTTGACCCTTCACATAAATCGCGTATTCGTGATCAACTGGATCGAAAACTTGGATTTATTGACTATGCGTGTATTCACTTTATTTCTGCATTGCATGGAAGTGGTGTTGGCAAAATATTTGATTCTATCCAAAAAATTGGTAAATCAATATCCATTACACCATCTACATCAGATCTCACTACATTTTTACAGCATGCAGTTGAGGCGCATTCTCCGCCATTAATAAGAGGTCGTCGTATCAAACTCCGTTATGCACACTTAGGAGGACATAACCCATTACGTGTCATTATCCACGGTAATCAAACAGAACATGTCACTGAACCTTACCGACGCTATCTTGCTAACGTTATGCGTAAAAATTTACGATTAGTCGGTACACCCGTTCTTATTGAATTCAAACAAAGTGATAATCCTTACAAAGGCAGAAAAAATGTACTTACAAAACGACAAACAGAAAAACGGAAACGAATGATACGTCACACAAAAAAACACTAATAATCAATATTACCTGTATGCGTTATTATATTGAGCTTGCAATAGTGTCAATATACGTACTGCCCTTTGGTATTCTGCCCAGTTACCTGCGTTATCCAATATAACTAACTCTGTTTTATCTCCCACCCCAGTCAAACTAACCTGATACTCCTCACCGTCATCTTCATCATCACCCCAAAATTTAAGTTTTGACAATAAACTTTCTTCATCCTCCTCAGGATCGGGATAATAAACAATATAGTAAAGTCCTTTATCTTTATTTTTATTCTCAACAAATAACCCTGCCTTAACAAGTACTTCTTCCGTTTGGACCCATGCTCTTGAGAATTCTTCAGGTAATGACAAGTATGACTTGTCATCATCTAATTTAAGTAATTCAACACGTTTCCTTATTGGTTTTGCTGTAGTAGGGCGCGCTGGATTGGTAGAAGTATCTTGTGTCGCTGCAGCTGATTCCACATTGCCATAGTAATGAAGATTTAATTCACCAATAATTATTTGTTCCAGTTCGTTATTTCTATCAAGTTCGACCCAGCTTTCACTGCCATCATCATTAATAATCTTTTCTTGTCGCTCACTGGATAGAAACAATACCGTACTATTTGGCGCCCCTCCTGCTTCTGAAAATATTTTAAATTTGTTTCGATAGACAACTATACCGTCACCATCTTCTTGCAACCACTCAGTTTCTAAAACCCCGAGTTCGGCATCATTTAAATCTAGCGAAAACCCCTTGTTTACCCAATACTCATTTAACTTTGGCCATATCTCTATTGTACTACCCTGTAAAGTAAGCCAAAGTTCACCAGGATATCCGGCTGCGCCTGTAACATCTAACGCTTGTATACCACTTTGCCCTCTTTTTTGTCTTTCATATTCAGATAAAGTGGTTGCTTCTTCATCAGGTATAACAAGTGGATCTTCAAGCGCCTCTGTTGTCAGATCGGGCGGCACTTCTAGATCAGGTAAAGATTCGCTCTTTTGATAATCAGTCCGTCTATCAGGAATTATTTCATCCAACCCGGGAATATAAGCACATCCGCCTATAAATATTAATGTTAATAGAATAAAGATATATATTTTATAATTCATCATTTTATTAAATTATATTTGCCTGTTTCATGGCTTCAAGAACTTGGTCTTCTGCTGACCTGGACATCCAGGTTAATGGCAAACGAATACCATCTGCTATCAAACCCATTTTGTGTAGTGCCCATTTAACTGGTATAGGATTAGATTCAATAAACAATTTTTCATGTAGACCAACCAGTGTATTGTCAATCTTCGAAGCCGTCTCTTCATCGCCATTTACAGCTGCACTACACATATCATGCATCGCTTTAGGTGCAACATTTGCAGTTACTGATATTACACCGTTACCGCCTTGAAGAATAAATTCCTTTGTTGTTAAGTCGTCTCCACTGACCAGCATAAAATCTGCTCCGCATAATTCTCGCAATGTTTTAACCCTGCCCAGTTCGGCTGTTGCCTCTTTAACACCAATAATATTTTCAACTTTGGATAATCTACCAATTGTTTCCGGCAGCATGTCACAAGCCGTACGACTTGGTACATTGTATAAAATTTGGGGAATTGACACTGCCTCTGCCACGGTCTTGTGATGCAGATATAATCCTTCTTGTGTTGGTTTATTATAGTATGGTGTCACTAACAAACATGCATCAGCACCTACTTCTTTAGCACAGCGTGTTAACGAAATAGCCTCTGTTGTTGAATTTGCACCTGTTCCTGCAATAACCGGGATACGGTCATTTACCATTTCCACAATTTGCCGAATTACATCACAGTGTTCGTTTTCATCCAGCGTAGCAGACTCGCCCGTTGTACCCACAGCAACTATAGCATTAGTTTCATGTTTAATATGAAATTCTATCAGCTGCGCCAATGCGTCCTGATCAAGTGCTGTGTCTGCTGAAACACCGCTTTGCATGGGGGTCACGATGGCGACCATACTACCTTGGAACATATGCTAAAACCTTAATTAAATTTTTTACTGTATAATATATTTTTCGACTTGAGGGCCAATCCATCGTTTAATTATTCTACTCCATACACTCGAATACTCCATACACTCGAACGGTCGCTAGTATACTACAGTCATCTCAAGACTCTAAATGCCCTTTTATTTAACCAACCATACATTAGGTGATAGAGGAAATACGCTTATTTCCTTGGCAAATAATCTGTTACTTGCAGTAGTCAATACAAAACTTCACAATGTGCAACTCATCAGCCCGCTTTAAAGATTATATCTAATGAAATATTACCTGGTACTGTCAGCATTAGGAAAAAAAATTCCTCAATTAGTCAATCAGTTCACACTGACTGTTAAAGATTCAGGTTGCAATATATTAGATAGCCGCATGTCAGTCTTGGGTAATGAGTTTTCAATGATAATGATGCTATCCGGAACCTGGGATTCAGTAGCAAAAATCGAGACCATGTTACCCAAGCTACAAAAACAATTGAATATCTCTATTACTGCAAAACGAACTGAACTGCCTGAAACTAAAGACAGCTTGATGCCTTACGCAATAGATATAGTAGCATATGATCATATCGGCATCGTGCACGATATTACGAAATTTATGGACGAAAATAACATTAGCATACAGGATATGTTTACTAACACTTACAAAGCAGTTAATACAGGAACATCAATGTTTTCATTACACATGACTGTCAATATACCAACAGATATATCTATTGCATCTATACGGGGTGATTTTATTGAATTTTGCGATCAGAAAAATTTTGATGCGATAATGGAACCAATAAAATAGCCAATTATTATAAATAAAATGAGCAAAGTAAAAATAGGAAACAAAGTAAAAGACTTTAAAGTACTGGCAACAGGGGATAAAACGATCAAATTATCAGAACTTAAAGATAAAAAAGTTGTTTTATATTTTTATCCAAAAGACAGCACCCCTGGTTGTACTCTTGAAGGCCAGGATTTTAGAGACAATATAAGAAAATTCAGTTCAAGAAAAACCATTGTCCTGGGTGTATCAAGAGACAGTTTGAAATCACATGGAAGTTTTAAAGAAAAACAATGTTTCCCTTTTGATCTACTAGCCGATGAAGATGAAAAATTATGTAACCAATTTGATGTGATTAAAGAAAAAAACATGTATGGCAAAAAAGTCTTGGGAATTGAACGCAGTACATTTCTCATTGATGGAAAAGGAATACTTCGTGCAGAATGGCGTAAGGTAAAAGTTGACGGCCATGTAGCTGAAGTTCTTGAAGCAGTAAAAAATCTCTAAACTTTATCTCCCTCTCCTTCTATTTCTTGATCTGTTGTTGGCCATACATTAATCAGCGCTTTGACTAAGGTTGCTAACGGAATGGCAAAGAATACACCCCAGAATCCCCACAGTCCCCCAAATACCAGAATAGCGACAATAATTGCTATGGGGTGCAGATTAACTGCATCAGAAAATAAAATAGGAACAAGCACATTGCCATCTAGAAATTGAAGTACAAAATACCATATCATCAGCCAGATAAAACTTGAATCTAACCCCCATTGAATATATCCAACGAACGCAACAGGTAGAGTGACCACTGCTGCACCAATATATGGGATCAATACCGATAATCCAACGATCATGGCCAGCAAAGGTGCATAATTCAGATCCATAAGCAAGAAAATAATGAATGATGCAATCCCGACAATAAGGATTTCATTAAACTTACCGCGAACATAGTTGCCAATCTGTGCATCCATCTCTTTCCATACTTCAGTAACCAAATGTCTTTCACTCGGCAAAAACCGGCTCATCCATGATATGATCAAGGTCTTGTCTTTCAAGAAAAAGAAAATCATTAATGGTACTAATATAAGATACACCAACATGGTGATAATGGCTGGAATAGACGCAACTGAAATTGATAAAATACTTTGACCAATATCACTAAGGCCACCACGAATATCATTTATAATCCCACTGATTGCTTCTTCAGAAATGAACTCTGGATATTTTTCAGGTAATTGCAATAACAAACCTTGTCCTTTATTGATCATATTGGGCACTTCTTGAAAAAACTGTGTGAGCTGACTCCAGATTATTGGTAATAAACCAAACAGTAGAAGCCCCATAAATGCCACGAATAAAAGAAAGATTATGTTGACTGATAAAATACGTGTTGTAATTAATTTTCCTAATTTTTGTACAGCGCCCTCTAGTAAATAGGCAATAACGATGGCTGCCAATAAAGGTGCCAACATCTGACCCATGGTAAAGACAACCACAAAACTGATAACCAACAACACAGCCAATAAGGCAGCCTGTGGATCAGTAAAATAACGACGATACCAGGAATTAAGAAAATCAAACATTATCTATGCAAAAACACCGTAAAATTTAATGAATTAAAATTATCATAGCGCCAAGACTTAAATTATGCGAGATAATAAATAATAAGTCATACTGGTTAATACTATGGGTCAATCATTACATAAGCTAGATTACCATACCCTTTCTCAACAGATTAAAGACTGGGGGCTTGCATTAGGCTTTCAACAGATTGGTATTTCCAATATCGATCTTTCTGAAGATGAAGTGCATTTATTAAATTGGTTAGATAACGGTATGCATGGCGAAATGCATTACATGCAACGCCATGGTACAAAACGAAGTCGGCCATCTGATTTACTTCCGGGAACAATACGTGTGATCTCTGCTCGGATGGATTACCTTCCCCCCGATGCAGAGCATCCCAAAACTGTGCTTAACGATCCTAATCTCGCCTATGTCTCACGTTATGCCATGGGCCGCGATTACCACAAATTAATGCGCTCTCGGTTACAACAGTTGACAGATAATATTAAGGCCAGCACCGGGGGTTTCGGCTATCGTGCCTTTGTCGATAGTGCACCCGTATTGGAAAAAGCGCTGGCGCGTAATGCCGGACTTGGCTGGATCGGCAAACACACTAATTTGATTCATCCAAAAGCAGGTTCCTGGTTTTTTATTGGTGAGCTTTATACTGATTTACCATTACCTGTAGA
>CAZCXC010000041.1:0-2095 GCA_964502505.1 uncultured Enterobacteriaceae bacterium | reverse complement strand
TTGTTAACTCGGCCATTTGTTTATATGCCAAGCCGTAGTCATAAAGTGCAAATTGTCTGATGATTAGATTATTCATTAAAAACTATAATTAAAAGTAATTATTACCTATATTTTTAGACCATTTAGGAATAAATATCACTGCTTTTATACAATATTGACACACTGCACAAATCAGGCACGAAAGTACTATTTTTTAGATAATCCTGAAAATTCTATTCTTTATCAGAATCAGCTGTCTTTTTACTCGTCTTTTTTGTGGTTGATTTACTCGAGCTGGATGCTTCCTTGCCAGGCCATGGACTAAAGGGGAACGGCCGTTCTTCAGATTGAAAAGTAATATAGAGTAATATTTGTAGTGCGTATTGGGTTAATCCATCGCTGAAATCTCTTAGCTGCTTATTTAGATCACCGGTGATGACTTTGGTAATAAACTGGAATACAACAAGTAGCCATATGATGCCGAAAACAAAATATAAAATGACACCAAAAATAATGATAAATAATCCCCGTATCCATGTGTCTTTATCCTTTGCGTGTTCTTTGACGCTCTCTTTGCTGATGCTTTCATTATCGCTCATTTTTGTCTCCTTCTAGATCTGAGATATTCACTGCTAGTCTTTACAAACAATGTAATGCATATAGGTATTCAGTATATATAATGTTTTCTTTGATTTCAGTGTCTATATGCTTAATCTGGCCGTCTATATTGGGCTAAATCAGGCGAATATTACAATAAATAGCCTACTATTTATGAATAGCGAAAAGGATTCAATTATTGAATTTCCATGCCAATTCCCTATCAAGGTGATGGGAAGGGCAGAGAGTAATTTTGATGCATTGGTTGTCGGGATAATACGCAAGCATGCGCCGGATCTGGCAGATTTTGCAGTGAAATCACGTTTGAGCCGTGGGGGCCGTTATGTGTCTGTGACGATAACCATAGAAGCAAGAAATAAGAAACAATTGGATAATATCTATATGGATCTAACTGCAAATGAAAAAATACTGATGGCGTTATAGTTATTTAATGAATAATCTAATAATAAAACAATTTGCACTTTATGATTACGGCTTGGCATATAAACAAATGGCCGAGTTAACGAGTCAACGCGATAAAAATACGCCTGATGAATTCTGGTGTCTGCAGCATCAACCAGTATTTACTCTGGGACTAGCTGGTAAGCAGGAACATATCCTTGATGCCGGTAGTATTCCGGTCGTCAAAACGGACCGCGGCGGGCAGGTGACTTATCATGGACCTGGGCAATTGATTGTTTATGTAATGCTTGATCTAAGACGCCAGGACATCACTATTAAACAGTTAGTCCGTCAACTCGAGCAGTCGGTGATTAATCTATGCCATGAGCTTAATATAGATGCAATACGTAAACAGGGGGCGCCGGGTGTTTATGTTGTTGATAATAAGCTGGCGGCCTTGGGTATCCGGGTGAGACGTGGATGTTGTTATCACGGCTTGGCATTGAATGTAGACATGGACCTTGATCCGTTTCACCAGATTAATCCCTGTGGTTATCCCGGGATGAAGGTGACTCAATTAAGTAACATTGGGTGTGATAAAAGTGTCAGCCACACGTTTGAATCCCTTTTACCGCATTTATTGAAGCAGTTAAATTATGAAAACTATAAGATAAGCAAGAAGACTGACAAATATACAGCTTCGCATACACTCCAGGCGGCTTGATTAAAAAATGCAAAAAGACATGCTATTAAATAAACCGTCACGAGAGCAGCGTGGAAAACTGAAGACAGCACGTATTCCGATCAAAGTAGTTCCAGCAGAGGGCTCCCTGTTACGCAAACCTGATTGGATTCGTGCCAGGGCACCAACAGCGCCGGAAGTATTGAGACTTAAACAATTATTGCGTGATCATCAATTACATACCGTGTGTGAAGAAGCATCCTGTCCTAACCTTGGAGAATGTTTCTCACTTGGTACTGCAACGTTCATGATCTTGGGTGATATTTGTACCCGGCGTTGTCCGTTTTGTGATGTTGCCCATGGTCGTCCCAAACCAGTCGATGAAGATGAACCGGCACATCTTGCCCACGCTATTAAATTAATGAATCTAAGTTA
>CAZCXC010000040.1:0-8320 GCA_964502505.1 uncultured Enterobacteriaceae bacterium | reverse complement strand
ATGCAGTTTCGCATATCTGTCCCAGCCCGCTTGAACATCCTGATGTGCTTTAAATCCATCACCGCCGGGCATCTTAAAATTGATTTTGTCTTTAAACAAAATAGCTTGTTCACCAAATAATTGTGAGACTACCCTCTGCATTTTGTCATCCTTGAAGAGCATGCTGAAATTCGAGTGGAATGGTTCTATGTCTTCTATACGCGAAAGTATCCGACGTTCAGGTGCAATTTGGCTTTTTTCAAAATACATCATGTATTTTCCGGGGATCTCAGAATAATTCGCGACTTCTTCAGTCCATTCGGTAATGAGTCGAATTTCATCCAGGGTATATAACTCTTTGACGATGACGTAACCGTTATTTTTGAAGTCTTCTATTTGTTGCTTTGTTAACATTATTAAAAATATATTGTTAGTTCGTGATGGCGCACTTATAAACTACTCAGTCAGTGATGACAAGTTACCTATTAAAATAAATAGTTCTTTTCTATGTATCCAGTGTATTTTGTATTTTATTGGCTATGATTTTTAAGGTATAGCTTGCTTTATTCATCGCACGGGTCAGGTGGTAAATCGATGCTATCTGCCGAGGTGATCGTAGTAATTCAAGCAATAATCGGGAACCATTGACATGTCCATAGGCATTAATATTGTTCATGACACAACACGGTATAGTGCTATTTATTTCATCCACTACTGTACGGATAGCAATAAATGGAAGATTTTTTTCTGCTGCTACCTTGGCAATAGCAGCTGATTCCATATCTGCAGCAATAGCGCCCGTTTCCCTGTGGCATTCTATCTTTTTCTGGGATGAGTTCAATAATTTGTTAGCAGAGGATAAAGGTTTTTTATGCACAACAATCGAGGTGTTAGATAAGCATTCGTAGATATTTTTGTTCCATTGTGCATCGGTTAAATAACTTTGTTCCACTGATGAAATTATTATTTCTGGTAATACTAAATCACCAGATCGAAGTTCATTAACAAGCCCTGTAGCGGTACCCCAGCTTATCAGAGCAGTCACATTTATTTTTAGTAGACGTTCAGTTGCACTTTTAGCACGCTCGGCACCGATACCACTGATTATGATATAAATATTATCCGTTATACTCACTGGTTCATTTATTGGGAGTGGACGTCCAGCAAAACATTTTGCCTCGGACGGAAGTGCCGAGATGATACCAATACGGCTCAAGTTTTTTGTGTCAGGTTACGATAACGGGCAAGGGCCCAGAGCGGAAAATATTTGGTGTAGCCATGATATTTCAGATAAAACACACGAGGAAAACCCGGGGCTGTATAACTAGGATCATGCCAGAGTCCATCCTGTCTTTGTTGCTTCAGTAAATAATCAATTCCATATTTAACCTTCTCTGATTTAGCCTCTGCAACTGCTAATAAACCCAATAAAGCCCATGCAGTTTGAAAAGGTGTACTGGAATGTGGACGTCGATGCTTGGGTGGGTAATAGCTTTCGTTACCCTCACCCCAACCACCATCGTCATTCTGCATGCTATACAACCAAGCCACCGCTCGACGAATATAATCCTGTTTTGGATCTTCGCCAGCTTCTTCCAATGCAGTAAGTACAGACCAAGCTCCATAGACATAATTTGTTCCCCAACGTCCAAACCAGGAACCATCTTCTTCCTGATCTTTCTTTATAAACCGGATCGCCTTTTTTATATGTCTATTGTATTTCTCTTTATTAACAATCGATAACATG
The DNA here is from genome assembly GCA_964502505.1 of uncultured Enterobacteriaceae bacterium. GTDB lineage: Bacteria > Pseudomonadota > Gammaproteobacteria > Eutrophobiales > Eutrophobiaceae > CAZCXC01. Next base: position 6,594 of record CAZCXC010000040.1, on the reverse strand, counting down.
GCAATACACCGTCCGGTAACATCTGCAGTCGGGGGATCAAGCAGCGCACCATGATCAGCGAAAGGAATAGAATTTAAATAATATTGTGTATTATTGACTTCAAAAGAACCAAATCCACCATTATGTGATTGCATTCCTGCCGTCCAGTCCGCAGCGCGTGCAATAGATTCAGCGTAGAGCTTTTCATTAGTTCGGTACATTGCCCAAGCGACCATAGACGTATCATCTAAATCAGGATAATGATAATTACTGTATTGAAACGCCCAACCACCTCCTGCAAGGTGCGGAAGAACATCTCGCCAATCACCAGGTTCATCGCTAAGTTGTTTATCTTTTAACCAATCTAATGCTCTTTTGGTTTCTATAGAGCATTCTTCATTATCTGTTTCAAGCAATGCCTGACAGGCAAGAGAGGTATCCCACACCGGTGAGACACAAGGTTGGCAGTAAACAGAGTTACCACGTTCCACCAGTAGGTTATCTATAGCCATTCTGGCATGCCTACGTTTAGGGTGATCTTTCGAATAGCCCAACGCAATGAGTGACTCATATACATTAGCCATGGCTGGAAATATACCGCCAATTCCATGTTCTTCATTCATATGGTTAAGAAACCATTGCTCGCACTTACGGATTGAAATGTTGCGTACAAATTGTGGTACTAGTTTTTCAATTAATCGACCCATGTGGTCGAGTATTAGAAATGCCCTACTTAATGATGTAGTGACGCGAAAATAATGTTGTTCATCTTCAGGTGGGGTTGTAAACAATTCTCTAATATCAATCCCACGAGGATTTTTTGCGAGTGGTTTTAAAGTACATAACACAAACAGTGGAACCATAACCGTACGTGACCAGTATGACACCTTGCTAATGTGAAAAGGAAACCATTTGGGTAACAAAATAACTTCAGCAGGAATAAACGGTGTTGCACGCCAAGGTACCTGTTCGAACAGTGCCAGTGTAATACGGGTAAATACATTACTATGTGCGGCACCACCGTAGCTTAAAATCGCATTTCTTGCTTTGATCATATGATCGGTTGCAGGATCATCACCGACCAATTTCAATGCGAAGTAAGCTTTGATCGAACAACTCAGATCAAAATCACCACCTTCAAATAGAGGCCAACCACCATAGTCAGCCTGGTGTGCCCTTAAATAAATAGCAATTTTTTGCTCCAAAGCATCATCGATCTCTCCTGTAAAATGGTTTAGCAGGATATATTCTGCAGGAATTGTACAATCTGCTTCTAATTCGTAGGCCCAGTGGCCGTCTGGTTGCTGATGTAAACATAGTCCCTTCCTTGCTGCCTGAATTGCATCAGCAAGTTCTAAGGGTGTAATATTGCTGACAACATTCAGCTGGGCTGCACTACCTTCAGCTTCAGTTAATTTGTATCTGGGTTGAGGCAACATGCTAGATAATTTTATTGTCAGGACTATAAAGAACTGGGGCAATTAGTAAAATGCGGAGTGATGCGTTCTCATGAAATGACGGCGAAGGATGCATTAATTTCATGAACTTCCTCCTATTATTTCTTATTTTGTTTATCACGCCCATACGGCTATCATGCCTATACGGCGCCGCCCCGGGCTCGATCTAGTCTCTCACGAATATCAGATACGGGCAAATTTTTACTCATTAAATCAAAAAGCAACCTTAAAATTCTGTCTTGACGTACAAATAGACTGGTAAAGAAAATCGTTGCCTTGACACTATGTCGTGAAATTTTGACCTGGGCGCCACTACTAAAGTCGAGATGATTATTGAGTTTATTTAGTGTTAATATCGCCATCCCCAGTGCCCACAGGCAAAAGCGTCGGATACCGGCTTCTTGCGCTGGGATCATTAATGTATAGGTCAAGGCATCACGGAGATGATCACAGGCTACGGCAATGAGTTTTTCCAAGCCCCGATGAAAATTTTCATCCTGGCACCCGGGCCGGAGATCTCTCAATTCAAACCCTCCTTCACGAAAAATATCCCTGGGCAACCAGCAAGCACCACGTGATCTATCATCCCAGATATCTTTCAATATATTGGTCATTTGTAGACCCTGACCAAAGGAAACGGCTAAACGTATCATGGCTTCTCTATGCGTATTAATTTCTTCTGAATAATCACAAAATAATTCAGTCAGCATCTCACCCACGACACCTGCTACGTAGTAACAATATTTATCCATGGCTGGTAGATCTTCCACACCCTCCAATGTTTCCGCATCCTGATAATCAGCCATCCCTTTTGCCATAATGCGAATACAGCGCTCAAGTGCTTGTCGTTGAGTTGAATTAAAACTATGCGTAATTCGTATGATCGCGGGAACATGTTTTATCAGGTCATGTTCTGCTTCAATAGTATGATCAGACAAGAGTGGGCGAAGTGCATCTGAAAAAGTTTGTGCAGAACTATTACCTGTTACTACATCAATAAACATATTAGATAATTCACGCGTTTGATCAGATGTCAGCACATTATCATCTTCGATGGTATCAGCAATACGACATAATAAATAAGCATTGCTAACAACTTTACTAAGACCCTCGGGTAACTGGGGGATGGTGAGTGCAAAGGTCCGCGATACGCCCTGCAGGATGTATTCCTGGTAAGACATATCAGCAAGAACGGAACTATTATCTAGACTGTCGTTCATCCTCGATATTATGGCAAATCAAACGGATCGGGTCATAATTCTTGTACAAGGAACATGAACATTAAATAGTTAAATTTCATTTGCTATGTACTGTGTAGTTCCGGTTGATCTTCGCCATAGATTTCAGACTCTGGGGGATTTTGAGAGAGAGCAGTTTTCCCAATACGGGATAAAACTTCCCATATTGGTCCTGGAAATTTATGTAGTTTGTCCATAACATTGGTAAATGATGACAGAAAATACATAGCATCTTGCTCATTAATGATCAGGGGTGGAATGAGTTTGATAACATCAATGTGATGTCCTGCTACTTGAGTTAAGATTTGGTGATCATGAAGTAGAGGCATTGTGATCGCTTGTGGGAACAGACTGCTGTCAAGTTGATGGGCCAGTTTCCAACCACAACGCAGAGAGAAAGACGCTGGTTCCCCAAACTCAATTGCCATCATTAAACCGCGCCAGCGGATCGCATGAATGAATTCAAATTGGTCTTTGAGTTGATTAAGCTGCTTTCCAATAAGATTACCCATTCGTTGTGCATTTTCAATCAGATGGGCTTCATCCATGTGATCGAGTGTGGCAAGACCCGCGACCATAGCAAGACTGCCCTGGCCAAAAGTGGATGAGTGAACTACCGAACGGTCCATGCTTGAGAAGACCTTATCGTAAATCCATTTTCGCGTGAGTACTGCCCCTACCGGAACATAGCCACCTGATAGCGATTTTGAAAGTATCACCATATCCGGATCGACATCACCATCATGTTCGAGTGCTAAAAAGCGTCCAGTACGCCCCATCCCGCACTGTACTTCATCCGCTATGAATAGTGTTTTATGTTGCCTGCAAAGTTGTGCTGCTTCTTTTAAATATCCCGGATCAGGGATGTTCACACCTTTGCCCTGGATTGGTTCAACAATAAAGGCAGCAATGTCACGATCAGATAACGCCCGTTCCAAAGCTTCGAGATCATTGAAGGGGATCATCCGGCATTCCGGTAGTAGGGGGCCAAAACCGTATTTGAAGACATCGTCACCACTCAGGGCCAAGGCACCATTGGTAAGGCCATGAAAAGCCTTATTGGCAAATAAAATAGCAGGTCGGCGTGTAGCACAACGTGCGAATTTAATGGCTGTTTCAACACCTTCGGTTCCTGAATTAGTGAAATAGACATAATCAAGTGTATTCGGCATACGTCTTTTTAATTCCTTTGCCAGAAGACCTGACAAAAGAGGTGCATCCATTTGTACGAGACTAGGATAGTTTGTATTGAGAAAATCTATCAGGGCTTTACGGATATCTGGATTATTACGTCCAATATTAAAGACACCATAACCGCTCAGCATATCAAGGTAACGATTACCGTTGTTATCCCAAAGGTATTGTCCTTCTGCTCGCGTATAACAACGGTCAAATCCGATCGTGCGTAATGTTTTGGCAAAGCGAGGATTTATATGCGTGTCATGCAATTCATAATTTTTACCCACTGAATTCGTAAGCAAGGATTGTATGTTAAGGGTCATATCAAGTATCCTTATAAGTCCTGTTTTTTTAGAGATTGATTATCTAGTTATTGATTAAGTTTAACGTGTTTAGGGGCTAATTTAAGCTGATTTTTTAATTTTGTGTGCCTGTTAACACTTTGTACTTTATTGTCTGTTTATAAATAGTCACTGCTTATTCAGTAGCACGACGGTGTAGCCAGAATTTACTTTCAATAAACTGCCATGCTAATAGTCCTGGGATATCAACTAATAGTTCTCGAATTCTGGTTGCCAGGGAAACAGCTAAAGAGAAGTCAGGACTAAAACCTAATAATGTACCAAGCACAATATATGCACCTTCCTGAATACCGTAAGCATTAGGAATAATAAATGCTATATCACTCAACGCCGAGGTCAGGCTTTTTAACATCAATGCCTCAACCAGTGTAATAGGATGACCGAGTAAATAGCAGGCAAACCATACTTCCGTTGTTTGTAATATCAAGCCTAGTGATTTTAATAGTACTGAAATAAAGAATTGGGTGCGTTGTTGATAAATTGTTCGCACAATATCATCAACTTCCAGCGCATTTGATGTGAGTCCTTCCCATGCGTCTGATTTCAACAATTTAGCACCTAAACGCGCGAGAATATTGAACAGCCCGGCTTTTTGTACTAATAAAAAACCAATGACTGCAATGGTGAGTAATATCAGACCTAGTAAACTTATTAATGCAAGATCGTTATCAATAGACAAATACAGTAAAAGACCTACCCCTATTAAACCCCATACAATCACGGCAAGGACTTGTACTGTCTTATCCACCAGGACAGAGGCACTGGCATCAGTTCCTGAATAACCAGATAACATGATTAATCGTGCCTTTACTACTTCGCCACCGATAGTTGCTACAGGCAATAAATTATTTACTGCACGTCCCATCCAAATAGCAGCCAATGCAGGCATAAATTGTGGTTTGTTTGATACTTTAAATAATTTCCTCCAGGCCTCGGTAGTAGGTAATAAGCTTGGCAACCAGACAATAGGCATTAATAACATTGCCCAGCCTGAGGACGTTAGTAGCTGTATGATTTCTGTTATCCCTTGCCAAACTAGCAACAGGCTAAATACGACTAGGCCCAGTGCGAGACCAATGTAAGGTAATAAATGCATAATTGTTCTATTCTTGGTATTTGGTCGGGGTGACAGGATTTGAACTTGCGACCTCTGCCTCCCGAAGGCATGGATTGCCATATTTCCAGTGTATTCTCATGTACCTCCATGCATCCCGATATTACTGATAACCTATTGAATTTATAGTACTATATTCATAGTTCTTGTTTATTTCTGTTCACTCGCCTATCATTTGAGTACATTACAGCTGCACCACCAATGCACCACTGAGAGGGTAAAATGAAGGCCAAGCTCACAAACCGCACTATAACAGCTCTAAATTCCCGTAAAAATACCTATGATGTGAGGGATACCGATATTAAGGGTTTCCTGATTCGTGTCCGTCCTAGTGGCGCAAATACGTATCTACTGCAATATCGCAATAAAGAAGGTAAACAGCAAAGTTATAAAATTGGATTAGCCGGTAATGTCACACCCGCACAGGCGCGAGATATTGCTGAGAAGGAAGCTGCTAGGGTAGCCAGCGGGATTGATATTCAGGCAGAGCGTAAGCAATACAAGGTAGAAGTAGAGAACCGAAAGTTTCAAACTTTACGGGGATTCATTGAGCACAAATACGAGCCTTGGGTACTGGAACACAGGAAAAGCGGAAAGGAGACAGTTAAGCGGATTGAGCGGAATTTTGGAAACTTGTATGACAAGCCCCTGGTGGATATTAATGCATGGGTAATCGAGAAGTGGCGGTCTGAGAGACTAAAGTCTGGCATAGGGAAAGAGACTGTTAACCGAGATGTGGTATCACTCAAGGCTGCATTATCTAAGGCGTTGGAATGGGGACTTATTCCATTACACCCACTTGCCAATGTAAAGCCACTGAAGCTGGATAGCACAGGTAAGGTACGCTATTTAACTGAGGCAGAAGAACAACGGTTAAGGAAGGCGCTGCAAGTCAGAGACATGAAAATAAAGTCTGAGCGAAACAGTGCGAATAAATGGAGAGAGGCGAGGGGATATGATCTACTGCCCGGCTTATTAGATTGTCATTATGCTGATCATATTTCTCCTATAGTCCTGCTTACTCTCAATACAGGATTAAGACGTGGAGAGTTGTTTGACCTCAAGTGGGAAGATATAAATTTCAAGACTAAAACACTCACGATACAGGGGGAAACTGCAAAGAGTGGTGATACCAGGCATATCCCATTAAATGCAGAAGCATTGGAAGTACTCAAGAACTGGAAAGTACAGAATAAGGGACAAGCAAGAGTATTTTACGGTAAGAGTGGGGCAAGGCTGGATAACATCAAAACTGCATGGGAAGG
>CAZCXC010000039.1:0-2032 GCA_964502505.1 uncultured Enterobacteriaceae bacterium | reverse complement strand
ACCGATAAAATTCTTTTTTCCGTAGCGATTAACACTTGTTTTTACGCCAATTCCTGCGTCATTTTGTGCGAGTGTTGTTGAAGGCATACGCAATAATCTAACACCTCTATGTGTGGTGGCAGCGGCGTATCCTACCGTATCCAAAACTGCTCCACCTCCGATCGCCAGTACAAAAGAATGGCGGTCAATTTTATGCTTGAGAAGTTGCTGATAAATTGATTCAAGCACTGTTGGATCTGTCTTGCATCTTTCACCTCCTGGTAACGGCAAGGGCTCATCAAGAAGCCTTAGTTTTGTATGATAGGTTTGAAAATAGCGACAAATCTTATCTTTAAGTCCATGATGGCTATCTAATACCCCTTGATCAACAAAGATGCTCATTGCACTCTTATTTCCGGGATCAATTTTTGAAACTATATTTACTAGATCTAAATTTCCCAAATCAAATACATCTTTAGAAAAATAGACACCATAAGTAAACTGAAGTTGAATATTGTTTTGTATAAAACAGTTATCTGTAAATATCACTAAATATTTCTCCTACTAAGTTCATGCAAAAATAAATGCCCTCCGATACCTTGTAAAAACTGTACTTACCAGCTTTACCTGGTAGTGAAAAATTTCAAATATATCCGAACCTAGTAACCACAACATTTCTAATTGATTTTAGAATAGAAATTGTAGGTGTTCTGTGGAGTGTTCACTGGCAAATATCCTAGAAATGGGGTACTACTCTGTAATGTGGAAGGCATTGCTTTATCCTGCACTAGTGTCGTTTCTTATACTCATTGAGTTGTCTGCCCATTCGTATATTTTAGGATTATCTCGAGCGTTGCTCAGAGATTAATCAATATGGAAATATTAATACTAGTTGTTGCCGCAGTCTTGTATATTGTGGTTGTGTATCTCATACTTATTTACAGTTACCTAGTAAAGTTAAAACTTAATGTATCAAAAACTTGAGTTAGTATAGCTGTGTTGCTGAAGCAGCATCATGATGAGTTACCAAAGCTTATCGAAACTTGCAAACAATATACGCTTTACGAGAAGGATACTTTGGAAGCAATAATCGTAGCATGTTCCGCAGTTTCCTCAGCTCAGAAAGATTCCAACATTATGGAGCTGGGAGCAGCAAAGACTCAGCAACGTATAGGGTTGGGTGATTTATTTGCATTGGCAGAGGCTTGTCCGGAACTTAAAGCAAATGAATCTTTCCAACATCTGTAGTTGCGCATTATGGGACTAGAACATGATATCGCGGATTGGCGCGACTCGAATTTATTATTGCACGCATGATTGATGTACATCCCAGGGTCGTCCTGGATTACCCTGATATTCCACTAGATTTGAAACAAGCGGTAGAAAGGCATTGTATTGGATATCGTAATCCAATATGTCTCACCATGATAAGCCCACCGAAGGCATTGCTACATGGATTGCTGTACTTTCCCCAAAGCTCGTCATTGTACGCATGTCAGACTTCAAATCTAATGAATATGCCAATCTTATTGGTGACAGAGGGTATGAGCCCAGCAAAGAGAACCCCATGCTGGGTTTTCGGGGTGCTTCACGTTATGTGTGAAACGTATCGTAATTGTTTTAAGTTAGGATATGAGGCACTTAAAAAGTGCATAACGAAATGGGCTTAACCAATGTAGGGATCATGATTCCGTTTATACACACATTGACCGAGGCGAAGCAAGTTGTGGCGTTTTTGGCAGAAAATGGCTTGAAACGAGGTGAGCATGGCTTACGATTAATCATGATGTGCGAGATTCCATCCAATGCATAGTTAGCAGATCAGTTTCTGCAATATTTTGACGGGTTTTCGATTAGCTCGAATGAGCTGACTCAATTGACTCCTGGTTTAGACCGTGATTCCGGTCTTGTTGCCAAGTCTTTTGATGAACATGATCCAGCTGTTAAAGCTTTCCCGCATTTTGCTAACTAGGCATGCCTGAAGATTAATAAATATATTTGTATTTATGGGCAAGGACCACCTAATTAGCCTGATTTTTCTAATTGATTGGTG
>CAZCXC010000038.1:0-8344 GCA_964502505.1 uncultured Enterobacteriaceae bacterium | reverse complement strand
TTACTGAGTATGAAATTGAAAAACTGGGTAAGCCAGGTAAAGACTTCAATTGGTCTGACTATGATGTGTTATTGCTGGATTATAATTTGGGCGGTGGCGAAGATGGTTTCAGTTGGTTAAAAGAATTTAAGAAAAAGCCTGGATTTCCACCCACCATTATTTTGACTGCGGAGGGCGACGAGTACATCGCTGTTAAGGCAATTAAGCTCGGTGCTGCCGATTATATGAATAAAGTGGATGTCTCTCCGCAGAATCTGGTGGAGGTGATACTGGAAGCAGTCGAATATACCCCCGAAAAAATTGCTGAAGAGAAAAAAGAACAAAATCATGCTGAAGAGGTTATTAAGGAAATACATGAAAAAGATAAAAAATCAACAGACCTTAAAGCAACAGAAATTGATTATAAATTTGTCCGCTTGATTGGCCAGGGGGCAATGTCGCATGTTTATCTTGCTGAGAGAAAGAGTGATAAAATGTCACTGGTTTTAAAAGTACTAGACAAAAACAGATCACCCAGCCAGGTGATGGTGCAAAGATTTGTCCAGGAAGCTGAATTAATTGCAGAATTGAATAGCCCCTTTGTTGTCAAGGTTTATGATTATGGCTTAACCGATGATTATGGTTTTATAGCCATGGAGTTTTTTTCACGCGGTGATCTAAAGCAACGGATGGAACGTGAACTATCACCTGAAATTGCAATTAACTATATGACACATATTGCTTATGGTTTAGCTGCTATACATAAAATTGGTATCATTCATCGTGACCTGAAACCTGCAAACATAATGTTTCGCGGTGATGACAGTCTGGCATTGGCTGATTTTGGAATTTCAAAGCGCATTGATGCAAATGAAGATCTTACAACCATGGGTCAAATTCTGGGTACTCCCCATTATATGAGCCCGGAGCAAGGTGAAGGCAGGCTTGTCGATATAAGGTCGGATATTTATAGTGCGGGCGTTCTTTTATTCGAATTACTAACTGGGGAAAAACCATTTAAAGGGAGTACACCAGCATCACTTATATATCAGCATGTACATGGTGATATACCAAAATTACCGCATGTAATTTCATCATTCCAGGAAATTGTTGATAAATCACTGGCAAAAAAACCGGATGATCGCTTTCAAACAGCATCGGAATTTATAAAAGTACTTGAAACTGTGGAACAAAGTTTTTATTAAATCTTGTTTTTTTGTTTAATCAGTTATTTCATAATATTTAGTCGATAGGTAAGTCGTGTCTCTTTATGCGTGTTAACATTGTGAGATTATGAGTTTACGTTTTAGACTAAATTTACTTATCTCTTTATTGTTTCTATTAATTTTGTTTGGTGGCAGCATCTATGTCATCAATAATGCACGTAAAGCTGTCAATGATGAGGTCCAGTCAACAGCCCGGTTCACCTTACAACTGATAGAAATTGCATTTGCAAATGCTGAACAACAAACTGGAGTCGATACACAAAAATTAGTTCTGGAAAAAATTGCCAATATGGAGGGTATCAGGCATCTTCAAATAGAACTTTTTCGTGCCACCAATCCCGATCAAAATATCCCGCCAGGAATGGTGACCCCAGTATTGGCAAAAGCACCGCAATGGTTCATTAAACTGGTCAAACCGCCACCAATAGAATTTCGTAAGGTATTCACTAATCCAGGACTTTACTATACAGAAATAATTATTAGGGCAAATCCTTCTGATGAAATTACTGAAGTCTGGGAGGAGACTAAAAGCGTTTTGATATTGTTATTGTTATTTGCTGTGCTTGCCAATATTCTAGTTTACGTCACCTTAGGCCGTGGCCTAGCGCCGATAGATTCAATCTTAAAAGGGCTGGATGGTATTGAACAAGGCGATTATCGATTACGCTTACCTAAATTTAATCTACCAGAGTTGTCTCGCATATCTGATAAGTTCAACCACATGGCTGAAGTATTACAAAAAAGCCGTGTTGAAAATCAATTGTTGATGCAACGATCCTTGGCAATACAAGAAGATGAAAGACGTCATCTAGCGCAGGAACTTCACGATGAGCTCGGTCAGACAATTACAGCGATTAAAGCAGTTGCGGTATCGATAGAAAACCAACCAGATATGAATAAATCTTCAATTACAAACAGTGCACAAACAATAGTAAAATTTTCTAATCATATGTTTGATGTTGCACATAATATGATGCGTCGGCTCCGCCCTGCTGCAATAGATGAATTAGGTTTGGTTGTAGCCTTGCAAAATATGGTGGATGATTGGAATGAAAGGCATGAAGACTTGTTTTGTCACTTTAATTTTGAAGGTGAGTTTAATGATCTGGAAGAGAAAATCAAAATCAATCTTTATCGTATCGTGCAAGAAAGCCTCACTAATATAGATAAACACGCACATGCAACAGATGTTGATATTCAACTAATTAACTCAAGAGCCGATAATAAAGGTAATATTACTAATCAAATTTATCTGACCATTCAAGATGATGGAGTGGGATTTGTTTTAAATAGAGTAACAACAGGCATGGGGCTTTTAGGAATGCGCGAACGGACGGAAGCACTGGAGGGGGAATTTACTGTACAATCAGCTATCAATGAAGGTGTGAAATTGAAAATTAAGATTCCAATATTGGATGCAGTAAAAAAAGATGGATGAGACAAAAAAAATTCATGTTCTTTTAGTTGATGATCATGCGGTTGTTCGTGCTGGTTATCAGATGCTATTAAAAAATACAAAGGATATTGAAGTCGTGGCGGAAGCAGATACAGGTGAAAGTGCTTGTAAACAATTCATAGATTTTCAACCGGATGTGGTCGTGATGGATTTATCAATGCCGGGTATTGGTGGATTAGAAGCCATACGGCGTATGATTGCACGAGACGCTGATGCAAAAATTCTGGTCTTTAGTATGCATGATGATACCGTTTTTGTTGAACAGGCACTACAAGCAGGTGCAAAAGGTTATATTACCAAAACCAGTGAACCTGAAATTTTGGTAGAGGCGATTCGATCTTTAGCTTCTGGGCAATCACACCTGGATGCTGATTTAGCACAACGCCTGGCCATTCAAAAATCACTAGGCACGGACTCATTGTTATCTAGTTTATCAACACGGGAATTTGAAATATTTTGTTTACTGGCAGAAGGGCTGAATTCCAGTGAAATCGCAAAAAGATTATCATTAAGTTATAAAACTGTAGCAAATTACAGTACGCAAATTAAAAGTAAGCTCAATGTCAGTACTCTAGCTGATATTGCACGATTGGCAATACGCTATAATATAGTTGATGCCTAAAAAGAAATTATCTTAATTTTTCAAATTAGTCATCAATCACAACACCCCAGGGAAATTCCCCAACTTTAATTGTTTTAATCACTTCATTTTTATTTGTATCTATAACTGACACTGTACTACTAACGCCATCAGTGGAGAAAACACGGTTGCCATCTTTCGTTATTGCCAACCCCCACACACGTTTGCCTACAGGAATTATTTTAATAAGCTCTAATGTCTCTGCATCCATCACGTTAACTGAGTTAGAACGACCAGCAGCAACATATAATGTTTTTTCATCTTTACTTAATATGACATCTTTAGGTTTGGCCTTTGGATCTTTAAAGGTACTTTTTGCCAACACTTTAAAAGTAACCATATCTACTTTTTTTACTTCACCACTGATTTCAGAGGTGGCATAGGCTAATTTTCCATCTTTTGTAAAGGTAGCTGATCTTGGACGTGCGCCAACCAAAATATTTGCAACTATATTGTGAGAAGGAACTTCTATGATATGTAACATATTTGTGGATTCACTAGTAATAATAACTTTAGAACCATCAGGGGAAATCGCCACACCTTCCGGTTCAAGCCCAACCGGAATTTCTGCCAGTAGTTCTCCTGTTTTTGGATCAAACACAGACGCTTTGGCGTCATCTTCATTAGAAATATAAATATTTCCATTCGGGTGTACTGCAAATGTTTCCGGATCGGAACCCGCTTTAAATTTACGTATTACTTTAAGCGTTTTTGGGTCAATAACCGCGATGGAATCTTCATTACTGAGTGCTACATAAAGTTCATTTCCATCAGGTGATAATCCTATACCCCTTGGTCGCTCACCAATATTTATAGTCGATTCGATTTCCAGTGTTTCACCATTAATAACACTGATTGATCCGCCTTTTTCATTGGTGATAAATATCCGGCCTGTTGGAGCAGCATTGGCTGTTTGGATATAGATCGCAAATAACAGCATGCAACTAATAATGTATTTCATATAGAACTCCTTAAGTTTTAATAATGTAAATTCTTTAGTTAGCCAATTGGTTACTATTTAGGACAATGAAGAAAACCCAGGCTATCAACAGAGGGTGGCTTTGCCACACCTCGTACGGGGGGCTTCTGCAACAATCTTGTTATCTTCAATCAGCAAAATTGGTTGGCGTAATTGTCCTGTTTCTCTGAAATTCATATTAATACCTTTTTGACCATCAAAAGTGAGTTCAGTTTTTAAATAATTTAAAAGTTTTTCAGGTTCAGTGATGCTTTCCCTGGCCACTGTATCAGCAATCATCTTCATAGCAGCCCAACCGGCCCAGGCATAGTCATCCATTTTAGTCTTCTGTGCCTTTAAAAAGCGTTTATTCAGATCGCGTGCGGCAAATTTAACGAAATCCGGATGCCAGGCTTGAGCGGTGACACTAGATTCCGGATTTTTTTGGTGCCACTGCTTAACGGCATCAGCTTTCATTCGCTCGCTCGGTATAACATGTAGTGCGTTAGCTACACAGTCAGTACGCAATTCATCCTCGCTGAGATTTATATTGAATATGGGTAATTCCGGATTTGCATTGATAAGCTGCTGAAATGATTTTTTATCGATAGCAGTGATGGTGGCAATATAATCAGCAAGGTTTATTAGTTTCGCATTATCTGGAGAGACTACATCCAGTGTATATTTTTGATTTAAAAATTGGCCTTGCAAATTTGCTTCTTTTAATCCTTGTAACGCACCTAAGTATGCACTGTTTTCACTATCACCAATAAAGGCAATGGATACATCGATAGTGTTGGCAAAGCTAGTTGTTAAAGTGATAAAAAGACCACTTATAACAAAAACACAGTAATTAATACTTTTCTTTAAGTTATGCATTTTTATCATTTTATATCAATAGGTTATATGTTGAACTGCAGGTTGAATATATTACTTTTGACTTTATTCAATCAAGTCGGTTCTTTCTTATTTTTTAGTTAATTCAGGATGAAGCATACTGCTACAAGCCTGGATGGATATATTGCCCTATTTGGGCTATTTCTTAAATATTAATAACTTAGTAAATGACTATTAGTTTATGGCCTTAAGATTATTATTATCATCGTCATATTTATTCGTCATATTTATGTTTATAATTGGGTATTAAAGAGCCACGTTCTGTATTTTTTATATTCCTGAATTGTGGCTCAAACATAACTATAAGTGTTTAGAGGGAGATGCCCTAATGCTCAAAGCTCTTCAGATAGAACCGGAAAAATGTACTGGCTGTCTGCAATATGACGACCATCTTCCAGTGTCCAGCAGGGGTGAACACCAGCTAAATCCATACCGGGTATGGGTGGGCTGACTGGGTGGGCGCCCGTTGCAATGAGTAATTTGTCATAACTGACTGCGCCGTCTTTTTCCAGTTTGAGTTGTTTTTGATTGGCATCGACGTTGCTGACCCGATCCTGGATTATCTCGATTCCTTTATCTTTATAATGCGAGTCCGTCTTGCGTAAATAGGTGCCTTCCTCCGTGATTCTTTCGATCAGGTAATAGGGGATCGCCATGCGGGAATAGGGTACCTCCGGCTCATCACCAATAAGTTGTACTGAAGATCCGGGATCGACCTTACGTAAGGTTTCCGCAGCAATCACGCCGGCAGGACCGGCACCGATAATGACGTGCTTCACTGCATCATCTCACTGTCACATACATTAAATGAATTTTACAAACCGAGTCTGGCACGAGTTTCGTCTGTTGGCACACCCTCTGCAGTCCAACCACGGAGCTCGTAGTATTCCGGTAACATCTTATCTAGGTCGTTCACTCGACCTTTAGCTGGACCTATGTTAGCCGCGTCTTTCAGCAACCTTTTAGGCAAAGTGTCATCCGCAGCGGTCATCCCTGCTGCATTATTAAAGTCACGTTCCAGGTTCCAGATGCGCTCTCCCACCTCCATCAGCTTCTCTACACTCCAGTCACCTTCACAGGCCGCATCAATTTGCGGTGCAATATCTTCCATGGTCCAGGCAAAAGTTGTGAACGCACAAATTCCCGCTGAGTCGACCACGGCGGCGCCATCCTGAAAGGCCTTAACTAAACCCGCCTTACCTTCTGTCACCAATGGGTCTGTCTTTTCCGGTATACCCATGACTTCGGAGGCTACGGTATAGCCTCTGAGATGACAGGCCCCCCGATTGGCTGTGGCATAGGCCAGGCCCATCCCCTGTATACCACGCGGATCATAGGCCGGGAATTCCTGCCCTTTCACCGTCATGGAGAATTCGGGATGACCATACTTTTCACAGAGTCGCTTTGATCCTAAGCCAAGATCTTTTCCAAAGCCTTCACCTTTTGCTGTGACTTCCGCAGCCCAGGTGAGTGCTTCGGCAGAACCGAACTTGAGCTCCATGCCTCCGGTTTCTTTTGTCGTGATGGCACCTATTTCAAATAATTCCATGGCGGCCGCCACGGTGGATCCAAATGAGATAGGATCATAACCATCTTCATTACAGAGAAAATTGGCATAGGTCAGCGCATCAATATCATCTATTCCGCAGTCATTACCCAACGCCCATGCGCTTTCATACTCCAGACCACCGGAATTGCCCCAATATTCCGGTTTGTTCTCGACTGTAAAATGTCCCTGGTCTATGGTCGAGATACGACCACAGGCAATAGTGCAAGCAAAACAGGCTGCCTTTGTCGTCAGGTTAGGTTTGCCATCGCTTTCCCGTTTTTCCAGCATCGCCTCGCCCGAGATCTTGCTGGCCCCTTCAAATTGGACTTCACGCATATTTCGGGTTGGTGAGGCCCCAATCTCGTTGATAATATTCATTAAAACTTGCGTACCTAATGCGGGTAAGCCCTCTCCTGTCACCGCATTATCGGCCAATACTTTTTTGCCTTCCTGTGTTGCTTTTATAAATGCCGCAGGGTCGTTAATATTGCCGACACCTTTCGTACCTCTTACAGCCACGGCTTTCAGGTTCTTGGATGCCATCACCGTACCCACGCCTGAACGTCCTGCCGCACGATGTAAATCATTGATAATGGCCGCATATAAACACCCTGCTTCAGCGGCACGACCAATACATGCCACCCTGATTAAAGGGTCCTGATGTTTTTTGTGAATGAGTTCGTCGGTCTCCCATACTGATTTACCCCAAAGGTCATCAGCCGGTAATAGTTCAGCCTTGTCATTTTCCAAATAAAGGTAGACTGGATTGGGCGACTTGCCTTCAAAAATGATCATGTCCCAACCGGCGCTTTTCATCTCTGCACCGATAAAGCCGCCGGAATTCGAACAGGCAATTACCCCTGTTAATGGGCTTTTTGTAACTACCGAATAACGGCCACCGGTTGAAGCCATGGTGCCTGTCAGCGGGCCGGTGGTCATGATCATTTTATTATCTGGACCCAGTGCATCACACTTCGGGTCAATCTCTTCAATCAAATATTTGGTCGCTAAGCCGCGTTGACCTAAATAGTCATTAGCCCACTCCATATTGAGCGGCTCATTACTAATCTTTCCATCCGTCAAATTGATACGAAGTACATTTCTAGTCCAGGCCATTTTTCATCCTCCTATGCTTGTGCGCCATCTTGAGGAAGATTTTGTGCTGCATGGGCACGCATTCTTTCCAAACCGGTGTGATCGGCATCAACATAGGTAATTGCCTGAGTTGGACAGGCTTTGGCACATTCCGGATCACCACCACACAGATTACATTTAGCTACAATTTTTGTATCTTGATCATAATTTACTGTCCCGAATGGGCAGGCAATCGTACATACTTTGCAACCGACACATACATCTGCAAGTACTTCCTTTGCTCCGGTTGCCTCATTAACAACGATGGCTTCCACCGGGCAGGCATGCATACACCAGGCCTCGGAACATTGAGTGCAGGTATAAGGAACAAAACGTCCCTCTTCGTGAAAGGTGAATATTTTGATAACGGATTTTGCGGGATTAAACAACCCTGTGGCTTCATATGAACAAGCCATTTCACATTGCAGACAGCCAGTACATTTTTCCGGTTCTATCTGAAGAGCTTTGAGCATTAGGGCATCTCCCTCTAAACACTTATAGTTAT
>CAZCXC010000037.1:0-2782 GCA_964502505.1 uncultured Enterobacteriaceae bacterium | reverse complement strand
TCTGCATATTCGATCAAGTGTGATTGATATTAATAAATCTTCCAATAGTGATTAATCTGCTAGAGTAAAGACCAGAATTTCATCACCTGTAGCATAGTCGAATAATTTATTGCCACCCGCGGCAACAGCAATATATTGTTTACCATTAATTGCGTAACTGATTGGTGGCGCATTCACACCATAATCTGTTTTGTGCTGCCAAAGTAAGTTTCCGGTTTCTCCATCAAAGGCATTAAATTGACCATTACCTTCGCCGGTAAATACCAGGCCACTAGCTGTCGCTAAGGCACCGCCGACCATAGGGTCATCAATTCTTTTCTGCCAAATAATCTTTCCGGTTGCTGTTGAGATAGCCGTAAACACACCCCAATCATCTTCATCCGCCTGGCGAAAAAACGTATAACTACCCCAGGGTTTACCGGGCTCGGGTTCTAATTGTCGATTGAAAAATAAAGAGGGTTGATAAATACCGGAAATAAAAACGCTTTGACTGTCGGGATTAAAAGCAACCGGTGACCAGGACGAAGCACCTAAAGTACCTGGGACTATTCGAACGCCTTCGTCTGTTGGGCGTGCGAACAAGTTTTCCTGTTGAATGAAAGGCTCAGATTGCAATAATAATTTCCCCGTTGAGCGATCATGAATATAAAACCAGCCCAATTTACTGGCTTGGCCAACGGCCTTAATCGTCCTTTCATCTTTAACAAAATCAAATAATACAGGTGGGCTGGCTACATCATAGCCCCAACGATCATGTGGTACTTGTTGGTAATACCATATTAGTTTGCCTGTATTGATATCTAATGCAACGAGACTTACTGTATATAAATTGTCTCCTGGCCGTGTTGTGTCATCCATTTGTGGTGACGGATTACCTGTGCCGATATAAATTAATCCAAGTGCTGGATCGATTGCTGGTGTCGTCCACACAGAACCACCGCCATAACGCCAGGTATCACTATATAGTTTGAAGGTATCTTTTTCTGTCACTAAATCTCGATTGAGATTATTGCCATCAGATATTGTTTCTTGCCATTCGCCTTCCCAACCTTTTTCAGGAACACTGTACCAGCGCCATAGTTCATTGCCTGTATTAGCATCATAGACCACCAAAAATCCTCTTAATCCATGTCCACCGCCAGATAAGCCGCCGACAGATAAGATCTGTTTTCCATCTTCTTCAATTGACATATGCAGGCCATAGCCTGCACCTGTGATCCCTACAAATATTTTTCCGTCATAAACTTGAGGTGCGAGATTGGTGGAATATCCGGTTTGACCAGTTTGTACTGCACCTGCCAATTCTTTAACGCCTAACAGGGGTTCCAGAATCTCTCCCTGACCAGCATCGGTATCCGTAATTTCAATATCCCAGATAACATCGCCCGTTTTTTGATCCAGTGCAATCAGACGTGCATCAATAGTAACGGTATAAACTTTACCGTTCGCAACGGCCGGGCCACGGTTTGCGGGTCCACAACAAAAATTGTCTTTACGCAATTGATGTTGGTATCGCCATAATTGGTTACCTGTTTCCGCATTAAGTGCAACAACGTCGTTAAATGGCGTTGTGATGTACATAATTCCATCAATAACAATAGGGCTTGTTTGAAAAGTTGCTTTTTTCCCGGTGTTAAACTTCCAGGCAAGATTTAATTGATCAATATTTGTTTTATTGATTTGTTTTAATGGACTGTAACGTTGGTTACTGTAGTCTCTACCATAAAGCGGCCAATCCGATTCTTGGTTAGATAGTTCTTCTGAACAGCCAATCACCAGACATGTCAAAAATAAGACTAAAGTTTGTTGCAAAAATAACTCAAAATTAGATTTCATTATAATTATAACTTATTGATAATGTTGTTATTATTATTGTATTTTTAGAAAATACTTTAATAGCAGAAAGATGTCACTATTGGAAAAATCAAGAATAACAATTTCGTAGCTTATAAACATATTCATTTATGAATAAAACGGTCACATTATTTCCGTTAGGCGCCATAGCGATATCTATCTTTGCTGTATTTTTCCCCGATGTATTGAGTCCAATGCGACCAGCCATCGTACCATTACTCGGTGTTGTGATGTTTGGCATGGGCATGACGTTAACACTTACAGATTTTATGTGTGTGTTTAAACAGCCAAAATTAATTGGATTAGGTATAACGTTACAGTATTTATTAATGCCACTTATTGCATTTGGATTGAGTTTGTTATTGCAGTTGCCAGTACCACTGATGGCAGGTTTGGTTCTGGTAGGTTCTTGTCCTGGAGGCACTGCATCAAATGTTATTTGTTATCTAGCCAGGGGTGATGTTGCACTCTCAATCACACTCACATCAATCTCAACGATTCTTGCGGTTATATTCACACCATTATTGACCTGGTTTTATGTAGGACAGAAGGTACCTGTAGATATTATTGCTATGATGATCAGTATATTCATAATTATTATTATTCCGGTAACCCTCGGTATATTAATCAATAAATATTTCGGCAGTTCATTAGAAAAAGTGAAACGTACTTTGCCACTTATTTCTGTAATCGCCATTATCATAATCATTGGAATTATTGTGGCACGTAATCAGCCACATTTACCTGCGCTCGCCATCCCCGTGATTATTGCGGTAATGCTGCATAATGGCTTGGGTTTGTTGTTTGGTTATTTGTTGCCAAAGTTAGTTGGATATGATGCAAAGACCTGCCGAACAATAGCTATTGAAGTTGGAATGCAAAATTCAGGACTCGGTGTCGCACTTGCAGATAAATTTTTTGCTGCCAG
>CAZCXC010000036.1:0-9440 GCA_964502505.1 uncultured Enterobacteriaceae bacterium | reverse complement strand
AGAACGACTGTCTACACTGGCTAGGTTACCATCGTTAAAGCAGGGTATTTTGGTTGTACCGGTAACAACATTCATGCAACGCTTGATGCCAAAGGAATTTTTATTAGCGCACAGTTTGAAATTACAAACAGGAGAATCGATCAATATTGAGGAATTTAAACGGAAGTTAGTAACTTCGGGATATGTGTTTAGCTCACAGGTTGTTGAACATGGAGATGCCGTTGTACGCGGATCAATTATTGACGTTTTTCCAATGGGCGCAACATATCCTTTTCGAATTGATTTATTCGATAACGAAATTGATAGCATTCGAACATTTGATCCGGAAACACAACGTTCAACTTCAAAAATTGATGCGATTAATATCCTGCCTGCAAAAGAGGTTGCCTTGATTGATGAAAATATTGCTCATTTCAGAACAAATTGGCGGGCTCGTTTTGAAGGAAATCCCAACCAATGTCCCGTATATAGAGATGTGAGTCAAGGGCTAGCACCAGCGGGCATAGAATATTACCTGCCTTTATTCTATCAAGATACGAGTAGTTTATTTGATTATATAAGTGATAATACTGTTTTATTTCTCGATGAGAATATAGTCGAAATTGCTGAAAGCTATTGGCAGGATATTGAAGACCGTTATGAACAAGCCCGGCATGATATTGAACGGCCCCTGTTGGCCCCACAGGAAATGTTTTATAGCCCAGAAGAAATACAAACAAGATTTAAATTATTTTCTCAAATTTATATTTCCAGCATGGAGCAGGATTTTAGCAATGCAATAAACTATGCAACTACCATTCCGACAAAGCTTCCTATTGATGCCAGGGCAAGTAAACCTCTGGATATTTTAAAAAAATATATGAACGAATTTGATGGGCGTATTCTGATCGTAGCTGAATCTACTGGCAGGCGTGAAACATTGTTAGAAGTTTTTCAACAAAATAATGTTAAACCTAAAATATTTTCCGATTGGTCAGAATTTATAAACGCCAAAGAAATTTTAGGATTAACTATAGCCGGCCTGGAACAGGGCGCACAAATTAATGATCCAAAAGTAGCGGTAATTAGTGAATCACAATTATTTGGTGATCGTGTTCAACAACGACGGTTACGAAAACGGCGTCAACAGGATTCTGAATCAGTTATAAAAAACCTTACTGAGTTAACAATTGGTGCCCCAGTGGTACATGAAGATCATGGCGTCGGTCGATATCAAGGTTTAGTGACATTAGAGGTGGCCAACATTCTCTCGGAATTCATTTATATTGAATACGCCCAAGGCGATAAACTTTATGTTCCCGTTTCTTCTCTGGATCTCATCAGTCGATATACTGGCGCTGATCCTGAGCATGCTCCTTTGCATCGTCTAGGGAGTGGACAATGGGAAAAAGCAAAATTAAAGGCATCCAAAAGAGTGCACGATGTAGCTGCAGAATTACTCGATATGCATGCTCGTCGTGCTGCAAGATCCGGTTATAGTTTTAAAATAAATGAGAATGAGTATCGAGCTTTTATCCAATCATTTCCATTTGAAGAAACACCGGGACAAATGGAATCTATCATGTCCGTCATAGACGATATGAAGCAGAACAGATCTATGGACAGGTTAGTGTGTGGTGATGCCGGATTCGGTAAAACTGAAGTAGCTATGCGCGCTGCATTTATTGCAGTACAAAATGGTAAACAGGTTGCATTACTCGTACCTACAACTCTACTGGCACAACAGCATTATCGTAATTTCAAAGATCGTTTCGCAGATTGGCCAGTACGTATTGAATTATTGTCACGCTTTCGTGCAGGTAAAGAACAAGATAAAACCTTGGCAGGTTTAAAGGATGGAACAGTAGATATTGTTATTGGTACACATAAACTGATTCAAGATAATGTTAAATTTTATCGGCTTGGGTTATTAATTATTGATGAAGAACATCGGTTTGGTGTAAGACAAAAAGAAAAATTTAAATCATTACGTGCTGACATTGATGTGCTGACATTAACTGCAACTCCAATTCCACGTACATTAAACATGGCATTATCAAATTTGCGAGAATTTTCTATTATTTCTACACCACCATCACGACGACTTGCAGTCAAAACTTTTGTGCGTGAATG
Organism: uncultured Enterobacteriaceae bacterium; assembly: GCA_964502505.1. GTDB lineage: Bacteria > Pseudomonadota > Gammaproteobacteria > Eutrophobiales > Eutrophobiaceae > CAZCXC01. The sequence continues at coordinate 7,328 of CAZCXC010000036.1, read as the reverse complement.
GAGTAATACACTGGTGCGTGAAGCTTTATTGAGAGAAATAAAACGTGGGGGACAGGTTTATTTCTTACATAATAAAATTGACACTATTGAAAAAATTGCAAAAGAAATTGAAATACTTATGCCCGAAGCATGTGTCAATATTGCTCATGGGCAAATGCCAGAAAAACAACTAGAGCAGGTAATGCTCGATTTCTATCATCGAAGATTCAATGTGCTGGTCTGCACAACAATAATTGAAACTGGTATTGACGTCCCAAGTGCCAATACTATTATTATTAATCGGGCTGATAAATTTGGATTAGCACAGCTTTATCAATTGCGGGGCAGAGTGGGCCGATCTCATCATCGTGCTTATGCCTATTTAATTGTGCCTATTCGAAAGGCAATGACAGGTGATGCAATCAAGCGACTAGAAGCCATCGAGTCACTGGAAGATCTTGGAGTGGGTTTTACTCTGGCGACACATGACCTGGAGATCCGAGGAGCAGGAGAGATACTCGGAGAAGAACAAAGTGGGCAGATTCATGAAATCGGATTTGGGCTCTACATGGATCTATTGGAACGAGCAGTACATGCATTGAAAGCAGGCAAACAGCCTGAACTTGATAGACCATTGGATCATGGGGCTGAAATAAACTTACACATCCCCGTACTAATTTCTGAGGATTATTTACCTGATGTCCATATTCGATTGATTTTGTATAAACGTATTGCCAGTGCCAGGGATAGTGATGAATTGAAAGACTTACAAGAAGAAATGATAGACCGTTTTGGCCTATTACCGGAACCAACAAAAAATCTATTTAGAATTACCGAACTTAAGCTGAAGGCCAACCCTTTGGGCATTAGGAAGATTGATATAGGCCAGCAAGGCGGTCGACTTCAATTCGACCAGCAAACACAGATTGACCCAAATAAAATTATACATTTAATCCAGAATGAGCCACATATTTATAAACTGGATGGACAGAATAAATTACGGATTTGCAAAGAGTTGCCTGATCCAAAAGACAGGTTCACAATATTGGAAGATTTATTTAACAATATTATGATAAAGGATGCGGCGTAAATAAATTGATGAAGAAAACGTTACTGGCTGTACTACTTATATTTTCATCACATGCTAGTGCAAACTGGTATCAGATAGAAATGATAGTGTTTGAACACTTATTTCCCAATGCTGCTGGTGAACAATGGTATAACAATCAAGACCTGCCGGATATTGCAAATAGTGTTGAACTGGTTACAGACCAGTCAGGAGCGCGCGTTGCTTATCAAATATTGCCTTCTGGACGACATAAAATAAGTGGTGTTTATAGTGCACTAAAATCGTCAAGAGATTATCGACCGATAATGCATATTGCCTGGCAGCAACCTGGGTTAACACGATCAAGAGCTAAGTATGTTCATATCAGGGGAACGGAGGGCCTAAGTAACACAGACAGTTTTCAGGAAGATTTGGTGAAAATTGATGGGACAGTACGTTTACGTGGTGGTCATTTCCTTTATCTTGATATCGATCTTACTTATTTTTTTAATGCATTATCCGAATCAATGATCAACTCAGCAATGATAAATGAAAATATAACGAATCAACTTTCTGACTACACTCGTCTTAGCGAATCACGCAAAGTTAAATTGAATGAATTGCACTATTTTGATCACCCTTTATTTGGTGTAATAACCTGGGTGCGTAGGCTAAGCACAGAATAAAAAATAAGATTATGACCATAAAATTAATTATCACAGGTGGAACAATAGATAAAATTTACAATGAATCAAATGGAGGATTAACGTTTTCTGATACGCACATCAATGAGATGTTAGATCAGGCCCGCTGTAAGGTACCTGTGTCCATTAAGAATTTAATGTTAATTGATAGTCTCGATATGGTTGATAAAGACAGGGAAGTGATTCTTAATGAATGTAAGAATTCTGAGGAATCAAAAATAGTTATTACTCATGGCACTGACACCATGGTAGAAACAGCAGGTAAATTAGGGAAATCGATTAGAGATAAAACGATTGTACTGCTTGGTGCAATGATTCCTTTTTCGTTAAAGAGATCAGATGCGTTGTTTAACCTTGGTTGTGCAATAAACGCCGTGCAATGTTTGCAACTCGGTGTTTATGTCACAATGAATGGGAAAATATTTACATGGGATAACGCAAATAAGAATAAAGAAAAGGGAATATTCGAGAACATTTAAGCATAATATTATGAAAGAAAAAATATTGAATGGCACAAAGAAAACCATCAAAGGTAAGCCATGTATCTATTATGATGGTTATTGGATAAGACGTTATGAGCAAGACAGTGACAGTCTTGCTACAAGGAAAAAATTAATTGACCAATTAACAAAACGTGTTTTTCATCATGTTGAGTCGGGCATTAATACCCCAGGCTTTCGTCTTGAAGAGATCAGGAGAATTTATAAAAAAGAAAATAACCCCGCGAGGAAACGTGTCAAAGGGGCAATGTTGGCAGGTGCATTATTAAATCGTGGATCTGATATTCTGACATCAATGGTTGAATTGGAAGAAGCAGGTGTTAAGGTTAAGCACGGAAGTGAATTGTTAAAAGAATGTGGTCAGTGCTTTATGGATGCACTTGAACTAGGGAAAAATATAAAACTGGCGAGTGGTGGTGAAGGTTTGGACGAATTATGGGGGGAACCTTTCAAAGTTTTCCAAATGCCAATCGAAACTTTCTATGAAAGCCGCTTTATTAAGGTTGCACAGACAATGTCTGAAATCGATCTGATTGCAGAAAGATTAATTCAAACAACAAAAGGGGTAGCAGGTTTCGAAGATACAGAATCTAATATAAAGGAATTGGCTGATAGTGCTAAATTAGCCTGTGAAACATTGCGCAGTGATCCAGTAAGTTTTGATGTATGGCCAAGATATGTTGCAGCGAAGGAACGTTTTGAAAGTTATCTATCTTCTATAGCTAATGGTCAGGACTCTAAAAATGGAGATTTACACCATAATATGGTTGAAGTGATCAAGGAAGGTGGCGCATTACTAACAGAATTATCAACCGTACGTGTCCCCATGCCTAAGAGTATGGAAAAATTTTTCGAAAAATGCGAAAAATTAATCTAAATAGCATGAATTCACAGATTAGGTATTACTTCTTCTAGCAGTCTACAAACCTGATTCATTCCATTTTTCAGGTTATTTTCAATCAATGTCATCGTTATTCCTTCTTCCGATTTTCCTGCCGCCCAATTAGCGACGACTGATATGGAGGCGCAATTAAGTTCCAGTTCTCTTGCAAGTGCTGCTTCAGGCATGCCTGTCATCCCGACCAAATCACAACCATCTTTCTCCATACGATTTATCTCAGCCGCTGTTTCAAGACGTGGTCCCTGTATAGCACCATAGGTAGCGCTATGCACCAGATCTAGATCTATTGTTTCATTTGCTGCAACAATAATTTTACGCAATGCCTCACAATAAGGGTAAGTAAAATTAACATGAGTGACATGATCGATATCATCTTCATAATAAGTATGCGAGCGGCCCCATGTATAATCAATTATCTGATCAGGGATCACCAGTTTTCCTGGTACCATGGCTTGAGTAATCCCGCCAACTGCATTCACGCTAATAATATTTGTTACATTATTTTCTTTTAATGCATAGATATTGGCACGATAGTTAATTTTGTGTGGTGGTATAACATGCGGATTACCGTGGCGTGGTAGAAATAATATTTCTTTTTTCTGAAAAAGTGCCGAACGTTAATGGTCCGGAAGGTTGGCCATATGGTGTTTGTTGCATTTGTTGACGAGTGATTTTCAGGCCATTCAGCGAAGTGAGGCCCGAACCACCTATGATAGCAAGTAAGCTCATTTATTTTTCACTGCATAAATTCCAGGGCAGTTGCGTAAATATTCTTTGTAGTCCATGCCACAACCGAATACATAACGATCGGGTACTGTCAGACCTGTAAAATCTGCTTTTTCAATCGCCTTTTGTTTTTCAATTTTTTTATCCGCAAGTACCGCGGTGTAAATTTTTTCAGCACTGGCGTTTTGACATTTTTCTATAATTGATGCGAGCGTAATACCTTCATCAAGTATGTCATCAACAATGAGCACTGTACGCCCAGACATATCAATGTCTGGCTTTTTTATCCACTCTATTTTACCGCCTGCAGTCTCACCACGATAGCGAGTGGCATGAACGTATTCCAGTTGTAATGGAAATTGAAGAAGAGGTAATAATTTGCCAACGGGAATAACGGCACCCACCATTAAGCACAATACAATTGGATTTTTATCGGACAAGGTCCTTGTAATATCCTGTGCCATAGTGTTAATTGCGGCATCAACTTCAGCAGCAGAATAAAGTAAATCAGCTTCTGATAATACGCGCTCCGCTTCTTTTTTGTGACTGTCTTTATCGTCCACTAATATTTAGTTTCAACTTATTTTGTAGATTATTTGAATGATTATCTTTATAACATATTTTCTATATAAAACAGAATGTTATAGTATTTAAATGGCGATTAAAATTTATATAAGGTATTTAACGATGGGCATATGCATTAGAAGCGGTTATTTGGTACTCTGTGCGGGTTTCGGGGCATGATTCTCACGGAAAATTGAAAGCTATCGGTAGTATGCATACTTTGAGTGTCCGAGAATCTATATTTTTATTGTATTAATTATTACTGAGAGGAAGACGATGTACACAAGAGACATGAAGGTTGAGGGTTTTGATCCTGAACTATTTGAGGCGATGGAAGGGGAGAAACGTCGTCAGGAAGAGCACATTGAATTAATTGCTTCCGAAAATATGACCAGCCCACGGGTACTAGAATGTCAGGGATCACAACTCACCAACAAATATGCCGAGGGTTATCCTGGCAAACGTTATTATGGTGGTTGCGAGTATGTTGATGTTGCCGAACAGTTGGCAATTGATCGTGCGAAGGAACTATTTGGCGCTGATTGGGCCAATGTGCAGTCACACTCAGGATCGCAAGCAAATGGCGCAGTCTATCATGCGTTAATTGAGCCTGGCGATACCATCATGGGGATGAGTCTTGCGCATGGTGGTCATTTAACGCATGGTGCATCTGTTAATGTGTCTGGACGGATTTATAATGCTGTTCAATATGGATTAAATGAGGAAACAGGTGAGATTGATTATGACGAAGCCGAAAAACTGGCATTAGAACATAAGCCAAAATTAATCATGACAGGGTTTTCTGCTTATTCACGTATTGTAGATTGGCAGCGATTTCGTGATATTGCAGATAAAGTGGATGCACTTATGGTGTCAGATATTGCCCATGTAGCAGGGCTGATAGCTGTTGGAGAATATCCTAGTCCGGTACAGATTGCAGATGTCACAACAACAACAACACATAAGACACTGCGTGGCCCACGTTCAGGCTTAATTATGGGTAAAGCAAATGAAGACATAGAAAAGAAAATTAATTTTATGGTCTTTCCCGCTTACCAAGGTGGTCCATTAATGCATGTCATTGCGGGGAAAGCCGTAGCATTTAAAGAAGCCATGCAACCGGAGTTCAAGACATATATACAAAACGTGAAAGCCAATGCCAAGGCCATGGCAGAAACGTTTATTGAACGGGGTCTTAAGATTGTCTCGGGTGGTACCGATAATCACTTGTTTCTTGTTGATCTGATCGAAAAAGGATTAACGGGTAAAGAAGTGGATGCAGCAATAGGTCGTGCTAATATTACGGCGAATAAAAATGCTGTACCCAATGATCCTCAATCTCCTTTCGTCACCAGTGGTATTCGTATTGGCACACCTTCGGTTACTACACGTGGTTTCAATGTAGATGATTGCAAACAAATTGCTAACTGGATATGCGATATTATGGATAATATGGGAGATGAAAGTGTCATTGAGCGTGTAAAAGGCGAAGTAATCGCACTTTGTAAAAGCAAACCACTTTACGAGAATTAGTATTTAATTAATGATCGTCTTTTTTCTATAGGGGAACATTATGTGTTCCCCTGTAATTTTAAAAGCAATATTTATAAACTAAGAGGCTAACATATGCGGTGTCCATTTTGTTCTGACATGGATACACGAGTAATAGATTCTCGCCTAGTTGGTGAAGGTGATCAGATACGACGTCGGCGTGAATGCACGCAGTGTAAGGATCGTTTTACGACGTATGAATCAGCAGAATTAAATTATCCGCGTATTATCAAGTCGGATGGTCTGCGTGAGCCTTTTGACAAAGATAAATTACGTAATGGTATTTTAAAGGCATTGGAAAAACGTCCTGTAAAAACGGACGACATTGAACTAGCCATAGCTCAAATACAACATAAACTAAGGGCATCAGGTGATCGGGAATTAAAGTCACGTAAGCTTGGAGACTGGGTAATGGAACAGTTACGCAGTATGGATCAGGTTGCCTACGTTCGTTTTGCTTCCGTTTATCATAGTTTTGAGGATGTACGGGCTTTTCTTGAAGAAATCGAGCGGCTTGAAAATGAATTACCTCCCGAGATCGAAAAGAACCAGCTGAATCTGTTGCCATCTGATGGTGACAAAAGTTGAAGTGGTCTGAGCTTGACTATCACTACATGTCACATGCCCTGCAACTTGCAAGGCATGGACTCTATACCACCGATCCAAATCCACGTGTAGGTTGCATCCTGGTCAATGAAAATGAAGTGATAGCTGAAGGTTGGCACCATATAGCAGGCGGTCCACATGCTGAAATTAATGCTTTACAGCAGGCAGGTATTAAAGCAAAAGCGTCGGACTGTTATGTTACTTTGGAACCCTGTATACATACGGGTAAAACACCACCTTGTACTGATGCTTTAATCAAGGCCGGGATAAAACGAGTAATTGCAGCTACCGTTGATCCAAACCCAGCAGTGTCTGGAAGAGGATTAGAAAAATTACAGGCTGCAGGGATAGAAACAAATGTTGGCTTGATGCAAATGCAATCAAAAACATTGAATCCAGGATTTGAATCACGCATGAAAAGAGGAAGACCTTTCGTACGTTGTAAATTAGCAATGAGTCTTGATGGTCGTACTGCAATGGCAACAAACGACGAAAATCAATGGATCAGTGGTGAAGCATCTCGTTCAGATGTACAACGCTTACGGGCCAGAAGCTCAGCAGTGATGACAGGAATAAATACTATACTGGCTGACGATCCATCATTGAATGTACGTGAAATAGATACACAAGATAGACAACCATTACGTGTTATTTTAGATGCACAACTGCGCATGCCAACAGCAGCTAAAATACTCAGTTTGCCGGGTGAAACGTTGATCTTTACCGAATCAAAAGACAAAGACAAGCAA
>CAZCXC010000035.1:0-7617 GCA_964502505.1 uncultured Enterobacteriaceae bacterium | reverse complement strand
ATTGATCCAGATGAATGTATTGATTGTACCTTGTGTGAACCGGAATGCCCGGTTGATGCAATAATGTCAGAAGACGATGTTGCCGAAGATAAACAGCAGTTTATTGAATTAAACGCAGATCTTTCTAAAGAATGGCCGGTTATTAGTGAAATGAAAGATGCACCTGCAGATGCTGATGAATGGAAAGATAAACCTAATAAGATTGAATATCTTGAACGTTAACTCACCACGTATAAAAAAGCGATTCGACATACGACTCATAATATGGACATTAACACTCTTACTATTTATCTCTGTATCCCATGCAGAAATATATAAATGGACCGATGAAAATGGCCAGATTCACTATGGTGAACGTCCTAATAACCCTAATACTGAAAAAGTAGAAATCAAATCTACGGCACCTAAACCGGATGCTGGAATTGATAGTGACCGTAAAGAAAAACAGCGTAAATTATTGGATGCTTTTGAGGCAGAACGTGCTGAAAAAAAGCAAGCAAAAGCAAAAGCTGAAAAAGAAAAACGTGAATTTAAGAAAAATTGTGCTTATCTTAAGGATCATTATAAGAACCTAAAGCGAACTAATATCTATTACGATTTTGATGAAGACGGTAATCGAATATATTTAGATGAATCAATTCTGGAAAAAGATATTGCTGAAGCAGAAGAATTAATAAGAAAACATTGTAAATAACATTTACCGATACATTCCATTTAGTGAAGCCTCTTTTTGTAATATACCAACAGTGAGTTATTTTATTTATGAATGTCACACTTTATCTGTAGTACGCTGGCTTTAATTTCATCGATTTTCAACAGCGTTCCTGCTAGACTTTCCTAGAAAAATCAGTCGCATAAAGTAAATATCTATACATTCTAAAAGTGCTTTATAACTGTCGAACCTCTATATACGTATTATTAAATAAACCGGGCCACAGTGGTCAACATACTCAAGGTCTTATTTCAATATGGAGCAGTATAAAATATTGATAATTAAGTATTTTTTATGAATTCATTTGCAGATCTGGAAATCGTTAATATCTCGGATGTAGGTCAACGCCGACCACATAATGAAGATAGTACGGCCAGTATCTTGAGCCAGGGTCTGATGATTGTAGCTGATGGTATGGGGGGATATAAGGCTGGTGAAGTGGCCAGTGCAATTGCTGCAACAACTGTAATATATGATGTGACTCAAGGCCTGGTCAAGATAGGGTCTGCAAGAGAAAATAAAAAAGCAGATGATAGCCAGCACTCGATCCTACTTAAATCTGCTATAAAGCATGCAAATTCAATAATTTACACAGCAGCACAAAAAGATGAACAATGCCAAGGCATGGGCACAACTATTGTCGCGGGGTTGTTTTATGACGACAAAATTACTATTGGTCACGTCGGTGACTCGAGAGTATACCGGTTTAGGGATGGGAAATTTCAGCAAATGACGAAAGATCATTCATTAATTCAAGAGGTTATCGATAAAGGGCTGTACACACCAGAGGAAGCGGCAGCCAATACACCAAAAAATCTGGTAACGCGCGCATTGGGTATTAGTGCTGAAGCTGATGTAGACATTATTGAAGAGCAAGTGAAGACAGGGGATATTTATGTGCTCTGTTCAGATGGATTAACAGATATGGTAAAAGATGAAGAAATTCACTTAACCCTAAGTAAATATAGTGCTAATCTTGCACAGGCAGCAGACAATCTGGTGCAATCGGCCAATAGTAAAGGGGGCAAAGATAACATTTCGGTAATACTTGCCCAGGTAAATGATGTAAAGAATAAATCTAGTGGTCATTTTCATAAATTATTTAGTCGATTTTTTTGACTTTTAGGGGTAGGACTGAACCATGGCGAAGCTAGTGCTGAGTATGAATAGTGCCGTACAAGGCGAGTACGAACTCGATCAAGAACGGTTTACTATTGGACGTAAACCGGAAAACGAGATACAGATCGATAACCTCGCAGTCAGTGGCAAACACGCACTTATAATAACGATCCTAGACGATTCCTTCCTGGAAGATCTGGGCAGCACAAATGGCACATACGTTAATGGAAAGCTAGTCAAAAAGCATGCATTGAAAGACGGCGATGTCATTGCGATTGGCAAGCACGAGTTAAAATATATCAATGAAAATGCGTCTGATGATGAGGATGAGTTTGAAAAAACTATGATCATCAAACCAGGTTCAGCGAGTGCGGCCGTTGCGGCTGCCCAAGCGGCTGAACAAGCAGGAGCTGCTGCCGCAGCGCCCGCAGCACCAACTGTTGCATCATCTACTAGTGGTGGGATGCCTCTAGGACGTCTTACTGTGTTAAATGGTCCAATTGCCGGAAAAGAACTTGAATTAACAAAAGCCTTGATAACGCTCGGAAAACCTGGTTCACAAGTCGCTGTTATCTCACGGCGTCCGCAAGGTTATTTTCTTACACACATTGAAAGCGACGGCGACGGCAAACGCTATCCAGTAGTTAATGGCGAAGCAATTGGTCCCAAGGCGTATCAATTAAAAGATAGTGATTTAATCGAACTTGCTGGTATCAAAATGGAGTTTTCAGCCGCCTCATAAAATTCATTGTAGGCTGGCCTGCATATCGGATAGAAAATCTGAATATATTTCCATAACTGCCCGATCAAAAGCTGCAACCGCGGCGGGAACTGTGTCGCCGTTTAGTTTTTCTATAACCCTATACTCTTTTAATAGTACCGGTGTGGCCTTATCCTGCAATTGAACTCTCAGTTCTACGGCTACACTCGCACTGCTTTGTTCGTCTATGTTTATTCTTTCAAAAGATTTTAGTCTGCCGAATATACTGATTTTTTCACCCACACCCGGTTCAGTAATCACCATCGAAGATGAATTGGCAGCGCGTAAATAACTCACCAACTGATCTTGTAACAACCTAGCTGGTGATGTTGTCCAGAAATGGTAGTGATACTGTTGCAGCTCAGTTGTACCACTTTCTCCTGTATATATTAGCGCTCGTTCATTATACAGACCTTCAGCGAAAAATGGACCGACATAAATAATGTGTTCAGTTCTCACACTTTGATTCACATTCTGTGGTGTATTTAAACGATAAAATCGATCAGTTGGCACTGGAGGTGCACTAGAACATGAGGTCAAAACAAATAATAAAATTAATATCCCCAGTCTTCGCATTATCAATTTTCCTCTTTCTCAGGTTGTGGAGAACTTCTTAAAATTAAGCTTGGATTTTCCCTGACTACCCTGGTTAATTCATTAACATTACGACTGCTTCCTTCAATATTATGTACAATCGCATTTATATTTTGTGATACAACTTCTAATGATCTCTGTAAATCACTAATTGAAGTATGTATATTCTCTTCATTTTCATCAACTACGTGATCAATTTTTCCAAGGACATCATTTAAAGCGTTACGGGTACCATCAAGGTTATCAAGTAATTCATTTATAGATACTGAAGCAGTTTCAACGTTTTCAAGAAATTGTGAAACATTTTCCTGATTTTCTTCATTTAGGAAATGTTGTAAACGATCAGCACTTATATTTAATCTGGTAATTAATTCCTTTAGATCGGTCACGACTTCATCATCTAATCTTTCCATCATTGGCTTGAGATCATCGGATATAAGATTAGATAGTTGATTACCTATTTTATTAATATGGGTGTTAATATTATCAATAAGTGGTTTAATCCCCTCTTTTGATAATTCACTTAAATCTGTTGCAACTTCATTTATAGTATCAAAAATACTAGTGGCTTCCCGTCCCTTTAATGTATCTCCAGGCTTTAATATCGTACGACTGGTCCCCTCCTTAATATCAATTGTGATAGCAGATAATAATCCTGAGGCAACCACTGCGGCAACACTGTCTGAGGGGATTTTCCATTCCTTTTCAATATCGAGATCTAAACGGTATTGTGTTTTATTTTGATCACGAACCGGACTGATTTGTGTCACCTGTCCTACCTGATAGCCTTCATAAAGCACTGGTGTGCCATATTTCATTCCTGTGACATTATCATATATGACATGATATTCATCGGCGGGACCTGATCGACCAGTTACATGGTATAGCACGACCAAAAGCAGAGCCGTCATCCCCAGAACAAATGTACCAACTACAATATAATTAATATTTTCTCTTCTCATTTATGTTACATCCCCGTTAATCGATCTAGATATTCATCTGCATCCAATTCTTCATTACTCGGTCGTCTGTTAAGCAAAGATTGAATTCGTTCATTATCCGATGCCTTGACCTCATCGACAGTGCCAGTCATTAATATAAGCCCCTTATCCAGTACAGTAATTCGATCGGCTATCTTGAATGCGCTTTCCAGTTCATGTGTGACAACAACCATGGTCATCTTCATTGCATTACGTAGCCTTAATATCAATTCATCCAGCTCTGCCGATACTACAGGATCAAGACCTGCTGAAGGTTCATCAAAAAACATCAGTTTGGGGTCCATTACAATAGCTCGGGCTACTGCTGCACGCTTAATCATCCCTCCCGATAATTGAGCTGGCATTAAATCTTCAAATCCCCCCAGATTAACCACCTCAAGTTTCATACGCGCCATAATTCGCATGGTCTTCCTATCCAGCTTGGTATGTTCATACAATGGCAACTGGACATTTTCCCCCACTGACATAGAGCTCAGAAGTGCCCCACCCTGAAATGCAACACCCATGTTTTTTCTTAATTCCTGCATCTCCAGCGGATTAAGCTTGGTAATATCTTTCCCTAATATTTGAATGCTGCCACTGGTAGGTTGCCCTAATCCTAATATATACCTCATTAAAGTACTTTTACCTGAGCCACTGCCTCCCATAATGATCATGATCTCACCTTCATATACATCCATGTCTACACCATGCAAAATTTCTGTATTGCCATAGTGAGTAACAAGATCCTTAACTTGAACGGCTATTTTTTTATCGGAAGTAGTCATTTTGCTATCGATTTAAAAAATAAGTAAAAATCATATCTGCTATTACAATGTAAGAAATCCCCATCACAACTGAACGAGTTGTTGCTTTGCCGACACCTTCAGCCCCCCCCTTAACAGCAAAACCATTCACTACACCGACCATTACAACAATAATGGCAAACACAACACTTTTGATAAGCCCCTGCATAATGTCATCTGCCTTGAGTACATCCATAGTTTGAATGGCATAGGCATCGTAACTCATTCCTAGTTCTATTCCTGTGAATACAGCTCCTCCAAATAAACCGGCCAAATCAGAAAAAAATGTCAACGTAGGCATCATAATTAACATTGCGAGTAAAGCCGGCGCGATCAAATATCGAGCTGGATTAATCCCCATGACACGCAAAGCATCGATTTCCTGATTGACCTGCATCGTGCCGATACGTGCTGACAAAGCAGAACCAGTCCGTCCCGCAATTAATATGCCTGTAATTAGAGGTCCAAATTCCCGAGTCACCGAAAATGCAATACCAATTACGACTTGTGATTCCGCACCAAATGTCTTTAATGTATGGATACCCTGAATTGCCAACATGACACCGATAGCAAATGATAAAATAAACACGATGGGTACAGCCGCGATGCCAACTTGCATCATTTGAGTAAAGATTGAAGGTATCCGAACTGGTTGTCGATAAAATGCACCAAATAAGATCCAGAAAAAACTTTCTACCAACAAGGCAAACAAATAACCTGCTTCTTCAACAGCCTCAATGGTCTTTCGACCGAGATGTTCAAGCATTAAAATCATGAGGATTTATCTTTCTACTTAACCATCCTCACGCAAACGATCAGCGACATCAGCCGAAATTGGGAAAACCTTATCGAGACGAGCAAGTTGCAAGACGCTCATTGCAGATTCACTCACACCAACGAGACCAAATTTGATATTTTTCTTCTTTGCGGTTTGATAACCCTCAACCAGACTGGCGACACCAGAACTATCAATGTAAGTTACCCCGGAAAGATCTATCAGTAAATTTTGTTCGCCCTGCAAACAAGCCAGGATTTCTTTTCTTGCATCAGGTGAACAAGAAAGATCGACTTCCCCTTCAAACTCCAAAATGACATATCCACCCTCTTCGCGCGTATTGATGTTCATAGCACAACTCTCTTATCAATTTATTTTTTTTATCATCTCAAGGTAATTTCCCACACCACCTTCAAGATGCCCCATTTTACATTCATCCATGATTTCCTGGATAAAATGCACCCCCAACCCCCCTGGCCGAATATCCTCCAACGCCCTGGGTTTTACAGATTCTAAATCAATCGGTGCAGCATAATCCTGCAGCCTGAACAGCAAGCGGTTATTATTATTGAGTATTTCCAGCACAATTTCACCTGAATCATCACCTTTATAGGCATGCTGAATCACATTCATACAGGCTTCATTGACCGCAATGACAAGTTTATCAGTCATTTCTGATTGACAGCCAGTCATAATTGCCGCACGTCTCACTAAATCTCTGACCATACAGAGCCGATCAGGATGTGCCGGGAAATGGAATTTTAACAGTTGTTTTTCTGACATTATTAGTTGCAATCAATAGCCATCAAAGTGATATCATCGCGCTGGCTGATATTGGGTATACGGATTGCAGCTATTATATTTTCCAGTCGAATAGTTGCAGTCAGATCCTTATGTGTATTTATTAGTTCGATTAGACCATCCAGTTGCAGTTCTTGTTCATTTTCATCCAGACTTTCTGTGACACCATCAGTAAAGATATACAGACAACCACCCTGCATAGCCATCCGAGTCACCGGAAATTTCATATCGGGTAAGATACCTATTGGTGGGGCCAGCGCCTGGATTTCTTCGAATCTACCGTCGCTATGGTGATATAAGGGTGGCTGATGACCAGCATTGGAAAATACGATTTCTTTTTTTTCAGAATCGATGAATCCAGAAACAATAGTAATAAACATGCCATGTGTAACCGACTCACAAAGTTCTTCATTAACTCGTTCAAGCATTTCCCCAGGATCATCCATGGTCTTGGCCAGATGGTGGAGCAAACTACAACCCTTTGCCATTAACATGGCAGAATTCATTCCTTTACCCGACACATCAGCGAGATTGAAATAAATTTTTCCATCCTCCCGTTGAAAAAAATCATAAAAATCACCAGATACCTCTCGGGCCGGATAATTCATGGCACAAACTGGAAATTTAGTATGTTTGGCCAATGGTAATAAACCCACCTGAATTTCACGTGCTAATTCGAGTTCTCTGTGAATACGTTCTTGCTCAACCAATGCAGCTGCCATCCTGGCATTATGGATAGCTAATGCTGCTGCTGATGCCAATGCGAGCAATAAGTACTGATCACGCGCTTCAAATAAACCGGTTTCATTTTTTTTATTGATTAATTCGAGTGCACCAATACATTGGTCTTGAACTAATAAAGGCGCACACAAAATGGACTTGGTAACAAAACCTGAGCCCTTATCAACTGACTGGGCAAAATTCTTATCCTTTTTGACATCCCTAATCATCTGACAAGATTTCATTTGTACCGTCTTACCAACAATTCCCTGGTCGGCCTTTAACCTGATGCCGGTAATATCTACTGGTCCGGCACAGTCCATGCAGACCAGTTCGGTATCATCATTTTC
>CAZCXC010000034.1:0-4408 GCA_964502505.1 uncultured Enterobacteriaceae bacterium | reverse complement strand
GTCTTGGGAGTCACCGTAATGTATGTCGTTTATGCAGGAGCCCTAAAGGATTTGCCTGCAACAAAAATCGCTTGCCGCGTGTATTTGGCACTTACACTGATAATCGGGGTCATACAGATACAACAATTACTTAGACAATTTTAGTGGCCTTGTAATTGAAGTTACCCACACTATACTATGCCGTTTATTAACGTTATTAACGTTATTAACGCCATTTTTTTATACAACTATATGAATTTAATTCACAAATTTTTATTAAAGGGCTCATTAATTGGTTTAACAGCACTGCTATTGTCGATACAAGTAAATGCTGAAGAAATCCTGTGGCAATCAGGGAAAAGTCTACATATTAAAATAGACACGCAAGATGAACCCAATCAAGGTCAGGCCAAACCAAACGAACATCCGGTAAAACTGGAAGCAAGTAATATAGTTAACGCGCTAAAAGCTATTAAAATATATGATAGGAAAAATAAATTTAAATCTGTTTTTTCAATTCAACAAGCAACATTGCTTGGTAAATACCTGGCGAACGGATTAAGTAAAGCTGAACCTGATCAGGATATCCTGTTTGCATTAGCTAAAACAGCAGTATCCTATGCCGTTATGAAGGAAACATACTATATGGCAGGCAGGGCATTTTATGTTAACGGCAGGTTAAATATAATCATAGGTGACTATGACAGATTGTCTGATAAATTTCGGGAACGGGCAAATGCTAGTCATGGAAAAACAGGCGGAGTATTCTATTTTTTTAAACCTGGGGAAAGAGCCAAGCCATCTAAATTTAAAGAACGATTAATTACAAAAGAAGGTATTACAACCAAGAGGCGCGACTGGTTTATTATCGATGTGGAAAAAGCATCAACGGCTTATATTGCAGAAAAGAATAGAAACAGAAAACCAACCACGCAAGAAACAGTTGATCTGGCCATACAGGAAGAAGCAAAAAAACTTGCCAAAGAGCGTAGGGAAATGCGGTTCGAAATGGCGAGGTTGAGAAAAGAAATGAATAAAAATTCTCAGAGTAAAGGAGCTTTATCTGCAGAGGATAGATTAAAGAAACTGGAAGAATTGAAAGATGAAAAATTAATCACGGAAGATGAATACAACATGAAAAGAAAAGAAATATTAAACGATATTTAGCCCTATCCGGGATGAAAAAAAACAGGTCAAACAGGAAAAGAAGCAAGAAGGCTGTTTCAACAAATTCCCCTCAGCAAACACCAGATCCTCGTTTAGCCCAGATATATCATCAAGCGCATTCCCTGCAACAATCGGGACATCTTAATAATGCAGAAATATTATATAAAAAAATACTGAAACAAGTACCGAATCAACCTGATAGTTTGCATTATCTTGGTTTGCTTTATCTACAAAAAGGAGATTTAAAAAATTCGGCTAAATATATCAAACAATCACTAAAAGTGACTAATAATCCCGTGTTTTATTGTAATTATGGGATGTTGTTGAATAAACAGGAAAAAAACGCAGAGGCTATCAAAGTTTATAAAAAAGCCCTGGACATAAAACCTGATTATGCTATTGGATGGTTTAATTTGGGTGTAACACACAAAGAGTTAGGAGAATTTTATTCTGCTGAACTCGCCTATCTGAAAGCAATATCCTGTGATAATAAATATATAAAAGCTTTGCATAATTTGTTTGCAGTTCAAACGATACAGGGAAAAGAAAAAGAAGCAATGGACACAATTCAAATATTACAGCAAGTCTCACCAGACACAATTGATGCATTTTTGAATTTAGGCACAGCGCTTTATTATTCAGGGGGGAATACTAATATCAAAAAGGCGCGAGAATATTTTAAAAAAGCACAAGAACTTAACCCTGATTCATTGGAAGTCTATAGAGCATTGGCTGGCTGTGCGGAAGAGGGTAATGATATTGAATATGCATTACATGCTTATGAGAATATACTGAAGATTGAACCCAACTATCACGATGTAAAAATCAAGTATGCAAATTGTCTTATCAAAAATAATCAATTGACTTTAGCAGAGAAGAAACTGGAAGAAATTCTGAAGTATGATAATAATAATATTTTTGCAATGAATGGGTTAGCTGATATATACAGTAAAAATGGGGACTTTACCAAGGCTCTTGAGATTTATAACAAGGTTATATCGATAGATGATTATAACGACTGTGCGTATGCGGGGATAACGGATAATAAAAAGTTAACGGAGGCAGATCGAAATATTATTATAAAATTAAATGAAATTTGTAAAAGAAAAAGAAATTCAATGTCATATTTTTCACTAGGTAAAGCCTACAATGATCTTGCTGAATATGATAATGCTTTTGAAGCTTATAAAAAAGCTAATAATATAAAAAATAAATATATAGATTATAATTTATATGATCATTCAGAATTTGTTGATCAGATAATAAATATATTTAATAAAGATCTGATTGATAAATTAAAATCCCATGGGAATCCATCTAATGTACCCCTTTTCATAGTAGGGACTCCGCGATCAGGGTCAACTTTAACGGAGCAAATATTAGCAAGCCATTCAAAAGTACATGGGGCGGGTGAGTTAGAATATATTAAAGAGTTGGCAACGGATAAATACCATATATTGAATAAAGAAGAAAAGTACCCAGGAAATATATTGAATATATCTGTTGATACGATTACAAATGAAGCTAGGATCTATTTACAGAAACTGCGAGAGCACAATGCTGATGATTCCATTACTAGAATTACAGACAAGATGCCTGGAAATATTTTCTATCTTGGTTATATTGCAATTCTTTTTCCAAATGCAACAATAATACATTGTAAGAGAAATCCCATTGATTCCTGCCTTTCTATGTATTTTCAAAATTTCAATTCAGGGCATAAATATTCATTTAACATGGAAAATCTAGTTTCCTGGTTTAAGGACTACGCTCGATTAATGTCACATTGGGATTTTGTTTTAGATAATATATTACATGTATATTATGAAAATACAGTTGCTGATCTGAAAAATACAGCAAAACGAATTATCGATTATTGTGATCTGGAATGGGAAGAAAATTGCGTTTCTTTTCATGAAATAAAAAGGGAAGTGATAACGGCAAGTCAGTGGCAAGTAAGACAACCAATCTATAAATCATCATTAAAACGTTGGAAAAGATACGAGAAGCATATCCCTGAATTAATAGATGCGCTCGCAGATATTCATTAATTAAAATTCATATTTAGTCTTATGAAGGGATTATATCCGGAAATAAAACCGCTTAGTGAATTTGAATTAAAAGCTAATAACATACATAAGATATATGTAGAACAGACAGGGAATACGGAGGGTCTTCCTGTTATTTTCTTACACGGTGGGCCAGGTTCGGGTAGCAATGAAAACCATCGTCGTTATTTTGATCCAGAAAAATACCGCATTATTATTTTTGATCAACGTGGTTGTAATCGTTCTTTGCCGCAGGGAAGTGTAGAAAATAATACAACGCAGCATTTACTACAGGATATAGAGCGAATTCGCGAGTATTTGAATATCGATAAATGGGTAATATTTAGTGGATCCTGGGGCGCTACATTAGGTCTGTTATATGCTGAATCATATCCAGAACGAATACTAGGTATGATATTACGGGGTACTTTTCTCGCTCGACAACAGGATTTGAAATGGTTTGCACAAGAGGGGGTTAATTCAATATTCCCTGATTATTGGCAAGATTTTATTCGTGTTATTCCAGAGAATGAAAGAAGTGATCTTATTTCTGCTTTTCATCAACGTCTTTTTGGAAGTGATGTAAAAATAAAACAGGATTGCGCACGTGCATGGTCTGAATGGGCTGGCAAAGTTGTTACTTATACTCTGGATGAAGTTGATAATGATGAAGAAAATATTGAGACTATTGTGCATGAGGTTTCGATAGAAATACATTATGCTAAAAATTCATATTTTATTGAAGAAAATCAAATACTTAATAACATCAGTAAGATGCCAGATGTGCCCCTCACTATTATTCATGGTCGCCGGGATTTAACTTGTCCTTTCAATTCATCCTGGCTGTTACATAAAGCATTACACAACTCAAAATTAGTGACCATTCCGAATGCAGGACACCTGGCAGGTGAGCCCGAAATGGTGGATGCATTAATAACGGCAACAGATAAAATGGCTGATCTGCTTGCATGAGTATATTGGACTATTCCCATCCCTTGATTATGGGAATATTAAATCTGACCCCAGATAGTTTTTCTGATGGTGATCAATTTCAGGATTCGAATGTAGCAGTAGATCATGCTCTGCGCATGGTAAAAGAAGGTGCGGATATTATCGATGTCGGTGGGGAGTCTACTCGCCCCGACTCGGAACGGGTAAGTGCTGCTGAACAAATTAAGCGCACTGCTGAAACAATATCAAAACTCAATCGGGCT
>CAZCXC010000033.1:0-10131 GCA_964502505.1 uncultured Enterobacteriaceae bacterium | reverse complement strand
AGAAAAAACCTGAAGAAATGGCTAAACAGAGAGAAATATTCACTGAGGGGGCTGTTGCTAATAATATAAATATAAGAGAGGCAACTTATATTTTTGATTTAATGGAAAAATTCGCTGGGTACGGCTTTAATAAATCACATTCGGCAGCTTACGCATTGATTGCATACCAAACTGCGTGGTTAAAAGCACACCATCCTGCTGCATTTATGGCAGCTGTTCTGTCTTCTGATATGGATAATACAGACAAAGTAGTCACTTTACTGGAAGAACTTAGATGTATGCACATCGAATTACGACCTCCATCAATTAATAGAAGCATGTTCAGATTTACAGTAAGAGATACGAAAATAATTCACTATGGTTTGGGCGCAGTCAAAGGAGTTGGGGAAGCTGCAATTGATAATATTTTACTAGAAAGAAATAAAAACGGTGAATTCAAAGATCTATTTGATTTATGTCGTAGGATTGATACAAGAAAAGTAAATAAACGTGTATTGGAGGCATTAATCAGGGCTGGTGCGTTGGATGGACTTGGCCCAAGTCGTAGTAGTGTGATGATAAGCTTGGCAAAAGCAATGCATTTCTCAGATCAATTCAATAGGGATAGTGATAGTGGGCAAGATGATCTTTTCGGGTTTAGCGATAATAAGTCAATTTCGGAAGATAAAGATACAAACAGGTTCTCGAGTTTTATAGAGACTCCAGATTGGACTGAAGAAGAACGATTACTAGGGGAGAAGGAGACATTAGGTTATTACTTAGAAGGACATCCAATTATTCGCTATGAAAAGGAATTGAATGAACTGGTGACAATGAAATTGAAAGAGATGAAAGTTGGTAATGTAACGGTAGCTGGGTATATACATCGAATTAGAACAAGAACAGGCCGGCGTGGAAGGATGGCAGAAATTCGTCTTGATGATCGCACAGCGCATGCTCACCTAACAGTCTATTCTGATAAATTTGAGCAGTATCGTAGTCTGCTCATTAAAGATCAGTTAATTATTGTAAAAGGAGAAGTTGTTTCAGATGATTTTATAGAGAGCGGTTATTCAATAACTGCCAAAGAAATTTACAATTTAGAGCAGGCACGGGGCCAATTTGCATATCTAAAATTAAATATCGAAACTTCTCCTTCTGATAAGGATATTATCGATAAACTAAGTAGTATGCTAAAACCCTATCGTAACGGCTCCTCTAAAGTACAAATTGCATATAAAAATGGAAAAGCTAACTGCATGCTCAATCTGGGGGAAAATTGGAATATTAATATGAAAGATGAATTACTAGAAAGTCTTAGAAAATCTCTAGGTGATGAGAATGTTATGGTAAAATACAAATAATGAAATAGAATTGTATTTCAGAAAATATATTTATGTGGATATTTAATTAATGGCCGATAATAATAAAAACACAGTAGATAATGGTAAAGAATCAGGAATCCCCTTTTTGGATTTTGAGCAGCCAATTGCTGAACTCGATGCAAAAATAGAGGAACTTAGATATGTTGGTGATGATACAGAGTTGAATATTGATGAAGAAATTAATAAATTACAAAAGCGCAGTAATGAACTTATTCAAACAATATTTTCATCATTGACATCATGGCAAATTGCCCAAGTAGCGAGGCATCCTCAACGACCCTATACATTAGATTATATTGATCGCATTTTCACAGATTTTGATGAATTACATGGTGAACGTTGTTTTGCAGATGATTCTGCCATTGTTTGTGGTATTGCCCGTTTAAATGGTAATCCCATTGCTATTATTGGACACCAAAAAGGGAGAGATACCAAAGAGAGAATTTTCAGAAATTATGGTATGCCCAAACCTGAAGGTTATCGCAAGGCATTAAGAATAATGCGAATGGCAGAACATTTTAAGTTGCCTGTGATTACATTTATTGATACTCCTGGGGCCTATCCTGGTATTGGAGCTGAGGAAAGAGGGCAAAGCGAAGCTATCTCACGTAACCTTTTGGTCATGTCTGAACTACAAACACAGATTATTTCGGTTGTTATAGGGGAGGGTGGTTCAGGTGGGGCATTAGCCATTGGTGTAGCTGATCGATTATTAATGCTTGAATACAGCACTTACTCTGTTATATCACCTGAAGGTTGCGCATCTATTTTATGGAAAAAAGCAGAAAAAGCAGAAGCAGCAGCAGATGCAATGGGTATTACAGCTACGAGACTTCGTGAACTGGAATTAATTGATGGTATCATCAGAGAACCCCTTGGAGGCGCACACCGTGACTATAATGCCATAGCAGCCAACATTTCTGAAAGTTTAGAAAAAACACTAAATGAACTATGCCAAAAAAATATTGGCATATTGGTAGCTGAACGTCAAAATCGTATACGGCAGTATGGCAATTTTAATATGTAGAGAACTTTGCAAAACCCTCGTGTAAAATTTAATTGAAAAAAAAAGAATTTTCAACTTCTGCATTAACTTCAATATTATCTAATCTACCACCAACAAAGCATTACTGGGTAGCTTATAGTGGTGGAGTGGATTCAACTGTTTTGCTATATGCTCTATCACAATCAAAAAATAAATTACAAGAAGAAGAAATTACCGCAGTGCATGTCAATCATGGCATCAATAAAGATGCCAATTTATGGGTGGATCATTGTCGTAAATTTTGCACCGAAATAAATATAGATTTTGAAGTGCTCAATATTGATGCACGCCATGTAAAAGGAGAAAGTCCTGAAGCAAAGGCAAGGGAATTACGCTATCAAGCACTAAAAGGTTTGATGAATGATGATGATTATTTATTAACAGCACATCACCAAAATGATCAAGCAGAGACTCTTCTACTGCAACTACTGAGAGGATCAGGTGCAAAAGGCCTGTCATGTATGCCATTAATCAGGTCCTATGGCAATGGCTCGCTGGTGAGGCCATTACTTACATTCAGCAGAGGACAACTAATGGCATACGCTATGCAGGAAAAATTATTTTGGATTGAAGATAAAAGTAATGAAAACATTGATTATGATCGAAATTATATTCGAAAGGATATTCTTCCTATTTTTGAAAAAAGATGGCCGGCTGCAGTAAAAACAATAGCAAGATCTGCAGATCATCAAGCAGAAATTACAGAAATAATAGAAGATGTTGCCAGTGACGATTTTAAAAAAATATGCTCGTCTGATTTGAATATATTGGAAATTGAAAAGATTAATTCATTGCCATTTTATAGAAGAAAATATGTGTTGTATTTTTGGTTACGAAAACTCATTTTACCCGTACCAAGCTCACAAGTAATGCAGAAAGTGATTGAAGAACTTATTAACGCAGCATGGGATAGTGAGGCCTGCGTCCATTGGAAGGGTGCAGAAGTGAGGCGTTATCGTAATAAGATCTATGCTATGTCACCGTTATCAAAACATGACCCAGATATAATACACACATGGAAAATTACTGAACCTTTAGAACTTTCTGTCGGAATGTTGAAAGCTAAAAGAGATAAAGGTAAAGGTATAAAGTCTGAATGTATTAAAAATGAAAAGGTAGAAGTTAGATACAGACAAGGAGGTGAACATATTCAACCATATGGAAAAGCACACATTTGCGAGCTAAAAAAGCTTTTTCAAGAGAGAGGAATTCTACCTTGGCAAAGAAATCGTATACCAATGATATATCATGAAGACAAACTTATTGCCGTTTCGGATTTATGGGTTGATGTCGCATTTTGTGCTACTGGCAATGAAGAAGGTTGGAGCATATCTTTTGTTGATTAAAAAATATCTTCTATAGGATATTAGTATTATAACTATTAAAAGAGAATTTTATAGAATAGTCAGTTATGAAAATTATAAACAAAATAAAAACGCTACTGGATAAAAACAAAGGTAACGCTTTATCTGAATCAATTAGCAAAAATGTGAAAGATATAAAAAATAAATCTGAAAATACATCTGTTGATTTAAGACGGCGTGAAAGAGAATTATTCGGCGTAGACAGGGTACAACAACAAAAACTTTATGAGAAATGGATCATCAAAAAAACATGGTTATTAAAAGATGAAGCAATCCCTCTTTTATGCGGTGTTAGTCCTGAATCTATAATGAGTAGCGAGAGTGATGCAATGCAGTTTGCTAAATTGTGGGAGCATGCTCAGCAATGTGTTGCTCAAGGACTTTTATCAATTACAGAAACAGCAGCAGAACCTGAAAAATGGCAGGTGCAGCCACAGGAGGTATACAAATGGGCAGCGATAAGCCGAGTCAATATACCGGAACAATTGTCTGGCGTGATGGAATTTATATTAAGCACAGTAAAAAATACAGATAGTGATTCTTCGGGTCATGTTTTGGACTCTAATAATCCAAAAAATACAGATAAAATTGGAGATGATAAAGAACGTGTTTTGGGGGCTGCTTTAGCTATTCTTGCTGCATATCCAAATCAGTGCAGAAATAATAAAGGGCGTGTACGGGCTAATAAAATAGTAGAGATCCTGGAAGAAAAAGGAGAGTTTTGGTTTGGGAAAGGCACCCCCGCTCTGTCGAACACAGCCAGGTTAGATTTAATCAATCGATGGCTACAAACTATTTGTTAATGTGTCATTGGGACTTTAGTATTCTGCACTACAGTTGATTCTTCCATCTCATATGCAACTGAATGTAGTGTGAATCTAAGAATAACATCCCCTATTTCCAAGATATCGCCTTCATGTAGCCTATGTTTTTTAACTTTCTCATTATTTACATATACACCATTGAGGGAATCAAGATCAATGAGTGTAAAAACATCCCCCTTATCTCTATGTATTTCTGCATGGCGTCTTGAAATGGAGCTATCACGCAATGTTAATTCATTATCTTTGCTGCGGCCTATTCGGCATGTGGTACGTATTATGGGATAACGTTGTTTCGTTTCATCCTGGACGACAAGATAGGCATAAGGCTTAAAATCATAAAAATCAGTTTTCCCCTTTTCTTGCTTAGCCCCGGGACGTTTTAAAGTAATAAAAAATGTTGCAATTGTCAGTAGAATCAGTACCAACAAAGCAACTGGAATACCATACCAGAGCCATGTACCAAAGGTCTTTTCCTGGGGAGATTGTACAGTAACAATCTTGATAGGTGATTGGCTCGTATGAGATTGAGGTGTATAGGGGACTTGAACAATTTTTGTTTCTATTAATTTTTGTATTGGTTCATATGGGATAGAAATTGGTATACTAACTGCCGTTTCTCTAGTATCAGTTTCAAAGGTCAATATTAGCTGGTTATCAGCACTTGTCACCTTGCTAAACAGCTGCTGTAGTTTAATTGTGATTTGTCCGCCATTATCAATACTGTTATAGGGTTGGTTGGTAAAACCTTGTGGCAAGTCAAAGTTATTATCAGCTTCTAAAAAGGTACCTCCCGTTTCTTCGCTAATTCTGCGAAGTGTCTGTAAAGAGACGGATTGTGAAATAGATCGTGGATAGCCAAAGCTGGTAAAAACCACCCCTGCTGCTCGGGCAGCACTAGCAACATCCTTATGGAAATAGGCTTTATCTTCAGCAAGACCATCAGAAAATAAAAAGATAGATTTCCGATCAGCATCGATATGCTCAAATAATTTAATTGCTTGAAGCATGCTGCGGTACAGTTCTGTTGTTTTACCTGTAGCCCGAAGTTTTTGCACCGCAATAGCTATTTGCTCAGGTGTGCTACCAATAGGTGCTTCAATGCGTAATTTACTATCAAAACTGGCCAGGCCAAAACGGTGCTGTTCTCCTGTAGATTTTAAGAAATCCTTCACATGTTGGATATTTTTTTGAATTACATTTTGTCGTGCTGGATCACTTGTATCGATAAGAAAAAGAATCGCAGTTATTCCTCCCTGCTTAGGATAAGTAAAGTCTTCAGTAACAGGAAGAATAGTATCTCCAGATTTAGCAGAAATCCCAAGTAATGGTTCAGGAGCTATTTGTCTATAATCACATTGTAAAATAGTTTTATCAGTAGATTGTTTACAATTCAAAAAGAAATTATCATTTAACACACTTTGTGCGTAGGTAATATTAAAAAATACAAATTGTAAAACTAAAATAAAATAGCTTTTATAAGATTTTAAATTTTTCATTAATACTTTTTCATTAATACTGTTTATTTGTCTGGAAATAGTGGATCTGGTAAGTCATAAAATTGCATTTTATTGGATATTAATTCAATGTTTGATTGACCCTTGCCGATATTAGCAATATCTTGCTCGTCTCCAAATTCACCTAGTTGGGCAATTCCTCTGCTAAGTTTAGCATTTGCATTAATAACTTTCTCATGTAATAAATTAGAATAGGGTAATTTATAACTTCTCGGTACCTGTACTGAGGTTAAATCGTCGAGTTTAGTGAGCCACAAATAGATAATACCTTCATCCCCGGATAATTTATCTGGTTGTTGTATATGAGCAGAAATCAGCCGAAACCTTATCGGTGGATTTTCGCTTGTCGCCCAGCCTAATAAGGGCGGGAAAGACATGGAAGATACCAGGAAAAAAATAGCAGTGATTATACAACTGACTGCTTTAATTTTAAATGGCCACTTAGAATAAATCACCATACTCATTAGCAATACAGCAATTATTAAATAACTTGCGATAATCCCAGTAAAACTCAAAGTATTCACTTATTTAAATCTCATATTTATTATTTAGAAATAGTGTTCATTTCCGGAAGATTATAAAATTCAATCTTTGATGAAATTGATGAAGACCTTTTTTTATCACTCTGTTCATTTGGAGGCACACTATTTTCTTCATCAAATTTACCAAGTTGTTTTATACCTTTATCTAATTTCTCTTGTATGCCAATTACTTTTTCATGAAATGAAATTGTATACGGTAATTTATATGCCCTCGGAGGTTTAATAATTTCCATGGTGGAACTAATTTGCGCCAACCAAAGATAAATCACACCGTCTCTACTATTCGCTTCACTTGGTTGTTGTACATGAGTGCCAATGATACGGAAATTATTTGGTGGATTATCACCGCTTGGCGAACCCAGGATTGGGGGGAAAGAATAATATAAAATTATATAAAAAAAAGATGTGATTAAAACAGCGGCTGCTTTAATTTTCCATGACCATGATGTATGCAAATTTAAGTAAAGAAGCAGTATCGCTACTAGTATATAGCACGCAATGATTCCTGGGATGCCTAATGTGTACATATTAATGCCTTAAAGTATTATCTAACTTGCTGACACTATTTGTTTTGGCAAAAAATTAATATTAGAAATTTTTCCATCACGGCTAATGACAAATCGTAAGGCGGTTTTTTCATCTCCCTGTTTATCCATCGTGACAGTCCCATAATATATTATCTTGAATACCGGGTTGACTTTGACCAGACGCACATTAACATCAACTGATCTATTCGTTCCCTCATCATTGTAATAGTGAAGATTGACAACATATTCTCCTTTTACTACACCGCGCAGTGTAACAACTTCTTGATTCAAAGGATTTTGTATTTCTTCACCATTAATTGTGATTGTGTCATTCAATAAGCCTCTATCATCTCTATCAAGATGCAATAAGCCCGCTTCAGTATTTCTGAACCAGATAACTCTACCATCAGGATCTTCAACCCAGGTATCAATATCTTCAGGTCTATTGTCTTCCCATGTAATCGTAATTATGTATTCAGCCTTGGGATCAATAATTCCTGTTTTAGCTTCTGGATTCATAAACATGATGGCGACAAGGAACAAAAAAGTGAAGCCAAGCAAGGCATTGAATAAAAGATCGGTAAATGGATCAGATTGTAATCGTTTTGTTTGTGCCATTATTTTAAATGGGGCAATACATATACCTGGGTTAGATGTTTAGTTGTATCAATTAATTCATCAACGCTGCGATCCAGCATGTGATATTGTGCAGCAGACAGCATACTGCATACCAGTCCGGCCAAAGTTGTATATAATGCAGTCCCCATACCATTACTCATATTCCTTAGTACTTTTTGCATAGTGGTGACATCAAAATCGGTGATATTGGCAATAGAACCTAACATTAAAATAAACCCTATAATCGTTCCTAGAAGGCCCATTTTTATCATGGCATCAGAAATAAACCACCCAATATCATGAGGCCCTTTCAATTTTGATTCATATACTTCTATAAGCTCAGTATTAGATGCGTTATTTTCGCTATTTTGTTTTTCAGTTTTTGTTCTGTGCAGCAAATCATGGATATAATCAGTCACAATGCAATCAGGCAACGCGGAATCTCCATTGATATGGATACTTTCATCCTGCATATCCAGTTTCAGAGTTGGATTATTCTTGATTAGCTTTTCAATAATGTCAGCATCGAAAATTTGAGTAGAGATAAAATAAATTCGTTTGGCACAATGCAAGGTTACCATGACATAGAGCAAAGAAATCGCCCATGATATTTTACTTCTGTCACTTGTATAAAGGATGGCCAGCGCATTTTCCTGCCAGGCTACAATAAGTGTAAACAATATTACACCGGTAAAAATTAACCAGATGAGCAATAGATGATGTTGGCCTTTAGACAATGCTAGTTTCTCCATTAAATAATTGTAATTAATTTATTTCTCATATAACCAATCTTCTGCAGCAAAATCGACAATTTCACGAACAATGCTATTCATTTTTTGCATATGTTGTTTCAGTTCAAAATTACTGATGTCTTCTGGCCATAATGGTGCTGTGATTATTAATTGTTCGTTCTCTTCTCTGACTGTGATACGTCCCGGGCATGAATTTATGTAGTGGGGCGATAATTCAAGCATTTTTTCTGCAAAGGAAAGACTACAATACATTATTATCTCATAGTCTGGGAATCCTAATCTACCACGTTCTCGAATTGTTTTACCAATATGTAACCGCCCAGTAATGCGTAAATTATGTTCTGTGATCGAAAATTCCGTGTCCTCGATGACTTCTTGAAGTGGTTTGTCTGTAGTTACAGAATAAAAATATTGTTGTTCGTGTGCATTAACTAAAGTGCCATACAATAAAGAAAGCACAAGAATAAAATGGGAAGTATATATATTGGTCATATATTTTGGATGATACTAAGACATTTAATAATGTTTATTCTTTAATAATTACTTTAGTACCAATGGAAACATATTGGCGCAAATCATTTATTTGCTCATTAGTTAGCGCAATACAACCCTCGGTCCAATTGAAGCCTTCGTGAATAAGTATTCTTTGTTCTGTTGTATCTCCTAAACCGTGTATTCCGATATAACCCCCCAGTGGTGTATCTTGGGGTGGTTTTTGTTTTGTTTTAAAAGCAGTAGCAATACTTTTAAAGTCCTGTGCAGAAATCACTTCATTTTTATAGCCATACCAGGCGTCAAGTAAATTTGGATAATCAAGCTGCATAAATAAATGAAATTTACTGTTACTCTTAAAATCTATTATTTTATAGACACCGACCGGTGTTTTTTTATCTCCAAGCACCCGTTTTGTGCCTTTACCACCTTTCCCAAAGGCAACGCGATATTGTTTTATTGTTTTATCACCTTCTAATATCAGAAGTTGTTGGTCAGATTTTGATATTTCAATGTCGTATAGATTGTCTGTGGCGATAGTAGTGCCTATCGGTAACAGCCAGAGATTGAAGGTTAGTGTGAAAAATATCGAGCGGTTTGAGATATTAAAGAATTTCATATAATGCACACAATGTATTAGTGTTATTCATCAAATTACTTATGAATTTAATGGGAATCAATACTTCAGAAACATTGGTAATTTCCTGATATCCTGTTTTCTCAAATGCTGAGTAGGATTACTTGGCATTTTTATTGTCTGGTAATTCTATTTTAAGTGCAAATGATAACAAGTTGAAGTTGTGAATCAAAATCTTGAAAAATACAGCAATTTTGCAATATTCATACATTGGCTGATGGTTATTCTGCTTTTTGTAATGATTGGATTGGGGTGGTATATGGTGGATCTGCCTGAAGGCAGTCCCGAGCGTACCTGGGGTTTTGCCTTGCATAAGTCTATTGGTCTCTGACCCTTGATTTTCGTGGCCAAGTTTTTATTCCAGGAAGGGAAATTTTTTAACCAGTTTTGTCTCCGACCAGTGCTTGCCTAATCCAAAATAGTGACCAGATTTTGTCAGTGCAAAACCAATA
>CAZCXC010000032.1:0-10765 GCA_964502505.1 uncultured Enterobacteriaceae bacterium | reverse complement strand
ATTTAGTCTGCGTCTGTTGCTACAGGAGCCTCTTCACGCAGCATGGCCCGAAGACCGCGTATGGCCTGCCGTGTGCGGTGTTCATTTTCAATCGAGGCAAAACGTACAAAATTATCGCCGTATTGACCAAATCCTATCCCTGGTGAAACCGCTACTTTTGCTTCAAGTAATACTTTCTTAGAAAATTCCAGCGAGCCCATTTCCTGATATTGTTCCGGTATTGGTGCCCATACAAACATCGTGCCTTTTGGTTTTTCAACTGGCCAACCAATTGAATTTAATCCATCACACAGTACGTCACGACGTTTGCTATACATAGCACATATTTCTGCAACGCATCGTTGATCTCCTTCCAATGCTGTAATAGCTGCAACTTGTACAGGTGTATACAAACCATAATCAAGATACGATTTAAGTCGCGCCAGTGCACTGACCAAAATCGGATTACCCACCATAAAACCAACACGCCAACCTGGCATATTGTAACTCTTTGATAAGGAGAAAAACTCAACTGCAATATCCTTCGCGCCTGGAACTTCCAGTATTGATGGCGCCTTATAGCCATCAAATACAATATCCGCATAAGCAAGATCCTGTATCACCCAGATTTCATGCTCACGTGCGATTTCAATAACTTTTTCAAAAAAAGAAAGTTCAACACATTCTGTTGTAGGATTTCCCGGAAAATTAATGAGCAACATCTTTGGCTTAGGCCAAGAATCACGAATCGCTTTTTCCAGTTCTGCAAAAAAATCAATATCAGGTCCAGTTGGCACATGCCGCACATCGGCACCTGCAATCACAAACCCAAATGGATGGATTGGATAAGCCGGGTTTGGCACTAATACAGCATCACCTCGATCGCAAACAGCCATGGCAAGATGTGATAATCCTTCCTTTGAACCAATCGTGACGATGGCTTCTGAATCAGGATCCAGATCAACTTCATATCGTTCTTTATACCAGTTACAGATCGCACGACGCAGACGTGGGATGCCGCGCGAGATAGAATAACGGTGTGTATCCGGCCGGTTTACTGCCTCGATCATCTTATCGACAATATGCTGTGGTGTCGGTTGATCCGGATTGCCCATACCAAAATCGATAATATCCTCACCACGACGTCTAGCCTCCATCTTCAAATCATTGACGATATTGAAAACGTAGGGTGGAAGCCGATTAATTCTTGGAAATTCTTCGTTCAAGACTGAAAACCATGTAAAAAAACGAAAAATTATACGGCATTGCACAGCATGAGTCACAGCCCTGTCTGAGAATAAAGGACTCACGTATACTCCTGCCGCATGATACGCGTTGCCGTCATCCAAATGGTCTCCACCGCTGATGTAGAGGCCAATCTCCAGACTGCTGCTGATTTGATTCAGCAAGCAGTAGCCGATGATGGCGAATTTCTCGTTTTACCTGAGAACTTCCCACTGATGGGACACCAAGAACATGACAAAGTCGCTATACTTGAACCCCAGGGCGAAGGACCGATCCAGGATTTTTTGAAAAATCAGGCCAAGCAACATGGTATTTGGTTGATGGGGGGTACGATCCCCTTGCAAGCCAGCGTACCCAACATGATACGGGCAGCATGCTTGCTCTATAATCCTCCTGGCGAACGTATCGCACGCTATGACAAAATGCATTTGTTTGATGTCTCTGTTGATAGTGGTGGTGACAAAACCTATAACGAATCAGGAACAATAGAAGCCGGAGATCAAATTGTTGTAGCTAAAACACCGTTCGCTAACATTGGAATGTCTGTTTGTTATGATCTCCGCTTTCCGGAGCTCTACCGTAAAATGCATGCACAGGATGTAAATATGATTACTATTCCATCAGCATTCACTGCGGCCACAGGTAAGGCACATTGGGAATCTTTATTACGTGCACGTGCAGTAGAGAACTTGTGTTACATCGTGGCATCCAATCAAGGAGGAAAGCATATTAATGAACGCGAGACCTGGGGACATAGTATGATCATGGATCCCTGGGGAAAAGTTTTAGCTTCCGTAGAGGAAGGTCCTGGCTTTGCCTGTGCTGACGTTGACATGGATCAATTGCAAAATTTACGGAAAACATTCCCGACACTTGAACATAGAAAATTAAATTAAAGAATACATGAGCAAATCATTAGACATTGCCCAACAACAGTTACTAGACAACAGTGGTCTGGAAATTAACGACGTTCAGAAAACGCTGGATCAATTGATGAGTCATGCAATTGATGATGCCGATCTCTATTTCGAATCATCCCATGCAGAATCATGGATACTTGAAGATGGCATTGTAAAAGAAGGATCACACAGTATTGATCAGGGTGTAGGCGTTCGCGCAATCAGTGGTGAAAAAACCGGTTTCGCCTATTCCGATGAAATCGTATTGCCCGCCCTTACCAGTGCAGCATCAGCAGCACGTGCAATAGCGCGTAGTGGTGGTGATGGCAAATTACAAGCCTGGAAAAAACAACAACCACCTGCATTTTATACAGCATCTGATCCACTGGCTTCTATCAATGCCAATGACAAAGTCGATCTATTAAAACGCATTGATACAGAAACACGCAAAAAAGATCCGCGCATAAAACAAGTGATGGTCGGTTTAACAGGTGTGCATACTACCATACTGGTTGCGGCGAGTGATGGGACATTTGCAGCCGATATTCGTCCGTTAGTACGTTTAAACATTAATGTCATCGTTGAAGAGAATGGTCGATTGGAAAAAGGTGGTTCCGGTGGTGGTGGTCGTTTTGGTTACAATTACTTTCTTGAAAATAATATGTACTCAAATTATATCGATGAAGCAGTTGAACAGGCATTAATCAATCTTGATGCGGTCGATGCCCCCGCAGGTACTATGACAGTCGTACTTGGGCCTGGTTGGCCAGGAATATTATTACATGAAGTTATTGGCCATGGATTGGAAGGTGATTTAAATCGTAAAAAAACCTCAGCATTTTCCGGACGTATTGGTGAACGTGTGGCTACACCCGAAGTTACTATTGTTGACGATGGCACAATTGCCAATCGACGAGGTTCATTAAATGTTGATGACGAGGGAACACCTACCGAATGTACGACATTAATCGAACGCGGTGTACTGCGTTGCTATATGCAAGATAAACACAATGCTAAACTCATGGGCATGAAACCTACCGGGAATGGCCGACGTGAATCGTATGCGCACCTGCCCATGCCACGCATGACCAATACTTATATGCTTGGAGGCGATCATGCACCGGAAGAAATCATTGCCTCAGTAAAAAAAGGCATATATGCCGTTCAGTTTGGCGGTGGCCAGGTTGATATTACCAATGGAAAATTCGTGTTCAGTGCAAGCCAAGCATATCTCATTGAAAACGGAAAAGTTACAAGTCCGGTTAAAGGTGCAACTATTATTGGCAATGGACCAGATGTTTTAACAAGAGTGGCCATGGTAGGCAATGACATGCAACTTGATTCAGGGATTGGTACTTGTGGCAAGGATGGTCAATCCGTCCCAGTAGGAGTAGGACAACCAACGATACGAATTAATGATATAACAGTAGGTGGAACAGCAACCTAGAAAAATAGATGAAATGTTTCAATGGAAAATATAGTAGCACATTTATACATTGAAATAGATCTTGATGGATTTATTGAAAAATAAATACCAATTGTAACCCCTTATTAATCATCACATCTCTGGAGATTCAGTTTTAGGGTTAACTACAAAAATATAATTGTCATCTATAATTATCATTAAAATTTAATAATAAGATTTTGGTGACGTGGATAACGAAATCCTCCAATCAATAGTTGAAATGACACGCCAGCGTGATTTGGACTCGCTGGAATACAGCCTGGTTGCCACGATAGCTGAACTAGTCCCTGCCCATCGTATTTCGCTTCATAAACTGTTAGGTGATGATAGTCATGATCGGCTTGAAGAAGTTGTTCAGCTCTTCATTGATATGGATTCAAAAAGAGAAGTCAGTTACGAATGGTATTATGAACCTAAAATATTTACAGCAAATAAATACATTAAGCAGTGTTTAGACAAGCTAAAAATAGTTAGTTATAAAGATAAAGGGTCTAAATATTTACTTATGCCAATTTCATTGGGTGATAAAATAGTGGGTTTATTGTCTATTGAGAGCAAACAGAACTTATCTGAATTTGAAACACTGATAGACGGTTTCACCAAGATATATGGCAATTATTTATACATATTAAATGAAAGTGAACGTGATAAATTAACAGGGTTATTTAATCGACGAACATTTGACATTAAACTCAGGCGTTTGCTTAAAATGCAACGTGAAAAGCAAGAAGGGTATGCCGACTCAAAAAACGTTGATGAAAAAAGAAAACAAAAAGGTATTTCATGCACATGGCTGGTGATACTGGATATTGATCATTTCAAAGCTGTCAATGACACGTTTGGTCATCTCTATGGGGATGAAGTTATTCTACTTATCTCACAAAAGATGAAAGAGTGTTTCCGAAATACTGATTTGTTATTCCGTTTTGGCGGTGAAGAATTTGTTATTATTCTGGAGCCTCTCCCCGCTAACAAAGCCCATACAATTTTGGATAACTTTCGCAAGACAATTGCAGACCATAACTTTCCGCAAATTAGCACTGTCACAATCAGCATTGGTTATGCCATGATTAGAGAAAATGATTATCCGCGCACTATTTTAAATCTCGCTGACAAAGCACTGTATTATGCAAAAGAGCACGGTAGAAATTGTATCTATAATTTTGAGTCACTTGTTACAGAAGGTAAACTCCAGGATTTGAAAAAGAGTGGTGCGATCGATCTGTTCTAAGTCTTATTCAATTTGGGTAATCCCACCCATGCGATCATCAAAGCGATCAATGAAATAACTGCGGCAGCATTGAAACAATATAATGCACCCAAGCTATCCCAAGCATAACCACTCAAGAGACTTCCGATTGCCATACCAGCGCCAAAGCTGACACTGCTATAGAGCGCCTGGCCTCTTCCTTGTAATTTACCTTTGAAAAATCCATGCACATATTGGATAGCGACAGCATGATAGATACCAAATGTGGCTGCGTGTAGTAGCTGTGCAAAAATCAGTAGCTCTAAATGTTCGACAAAATAACCTATCAAAAGCCATCTAATAGCCGCTAATAACAAACTAACTAACATTAACGTTCTTAGACCAAAATATCTGACTAAACGATACATGATCAGGAACAACACCACCTCTGCAATGACACCGAGCGCCCACATCTCTCCAATAAAAGCACTGGAATATCCATGTGCTTCAAGATAGATAGAATAAAAGGTGTAATAAGGACCATGACTAACCAACATCAAAAAACAAATAAGTAAAAAAGCAACCACATGTGGTTTATATAAAATTTCTTTCAGGCTTATGGAATCTTGTTCATGCTGCTCAGCCGGCATATCTGGAATTATGAGGCTCATCAACCAGACAACTATCATGGACATCAATAAAATTATGGGAACGTTATCGATATCGATATATTCAAAAACAAAACCAAACAGGCTAACAGTAAAGATAAAACCTACTGATCCCCATACGCGAATACCCGTGTATGAATGTGTTGATTCCCCTAGATGAGTTAATGTAGCTGCTTCAATTTGTGGCAGGGATGCACTCCAGAAAATAGCAAATAATGTCAGAAACAACACCATCCCCCAAAAACTCTGGACAAACAAAATTCCAATAAATGAAATGGCTGATAATAATGAAGCAACCTGAATAACACGCATGCGTTTGCCCGTATGGTCAACAATCCAACCCCATACATAAGTAGAAAATATTTTTGTAATGACAACAATTGCCGAAAGTATGCCGATAGCTTTAGCATCAAACCCTATTGACTTGAGATATAGTGACCAATAGGGCAGGTATACACCTACTGAGACGAAGAACAGAAAGTAAAAACCGGACAAACGCCAGTATGGCACGCCGGGTGTTGTTATCATTCTTTAACGGAAGATGGAACTATTGGAGTAGCAGAGTTTACATCCATATTCTGCGCACGATGGCGAAGCGCATGATCCATCAAAACCAGTGCCAACATCGCTTCGGCAATCGGTGTTGCTCGAATACCGACGCAAGGATCATGCCGGCCTGTTGTAACCACTTCTTCGCTCTTGCCTTCTTTATTAATGCTTTTGCCTGGTAAGCGAATACTGGATGTCGGTTTTAATGCCATACTGACAACAACATCCTGTCCGGATGAAATGCCACCTAATACACCACCTGAATTATTACCGATGAAACCTTCCGGTGTCATTTCATCACGATGCTCAGTCCCTTTTTGAGTAATCGATCCAAACCCTGCTCCAAGCTCTACGCCTTTTACAGCATTAATACTCATCATCGCTTTGGCAATATCTGCATCAAGTCGATCAAACACAGGTTCACCCAATCCCGGTGGAACATTTTCTGCAACCACATTAATGCGCGCACCGATTGAATCACCTTCCTTACGCAGGGCATCCATATACTCTTCCAGTTCCTTTACTTTTGATGCGTCCGGACAGAAGAAAGGATTTTTATCAACTTCATTCCAATCCTTCAGTTCTATACTGATCGAACCAATCTGTGCAAGATAGCCTCGTATCGTTATGCTGTATTTTTCATAGAGATATTTTTTTGCGATGCCACCTGCAGCAACACGCATACATGTTTCTCGTGCAGATGCACGACCACCCCCACGATAATCTCGAAGTCCGTATTTTTGTTGGTAGGTGTAGTCAGCATGCCCTGGGCGAAATTTATCTTTGATCTTGAAATAGTCTTTCGGTTTTTGATCTTCGTTTTCGATCAAAAGACCAATGGGTGTTCCAGTGGTTACACCTTCAAATACACCTGAAAGAATCTTAACAGTATCCGATTCCATACGCTGGGTGACATGTCGTGATTTTCCTGGACGGCGGCGATCAAGATCTTTTTGTAAATCAGTTTCGGATAATTCCATTCCCGGGGGACAGCCATCAACGATGCACGCATACGCTTCACCATGACTTTCGCCACAGGTAGTAATGGTGAATAATGTACCGAAGGTATTGCCTGACATAATGCGCGGCATTATAACTGGTTAAGGCTTTTTCGTCTTGTGATTGCACTTTTCAATAATTATTCAATCTATAATACATTAAGTAGTTATCAATATTTTATGAACAATGACCAGAATATTTACTAACACACAGCGTTCACTGTTATTTTTTGGCTGCCTATCAATACTGATGCCTGTCGTGCACGCAACTAAAGCACCTGATGTCACTCTTGTGCGCATTGATGGTGTTGAACAATCTATGACGGATTATATTGGCCAGGGCAAATGGGTTGTAGTCAATGTCTGGAGTCCGACTTGTACTGCCTGTGTTAAAGAATTGCCGGAACTTGAACGGTTTGAAAAAAAACATCGGGGTAACATAACGGTTTTAGGAGTCACCATTGATTTCCCGAGTTTTGAATATGGCAAGATTGATATCATCAAGACATTCCTGAAACAGCATCCACTTGAATATCCTTTATTCCTTGCGGATCTGGATTCAGCATCTGATGTCATCGGCAATCGGTTGGTAGGGATTCCTCTCATTGCCATCTTCCGTCCTGATGGTAAAGCGGTTGCGCGTTGGCCTGGTTATATCGATATCGATGAAATTGAAGAGTTTATGCAGAGTTATTCAGATTATTATTCTGATGACACATTAACTAAAGATTTTTAACCTAATTAGCAGCCTTCTCCAATTCATATATATTAATAAAGCCATCACGATTTGGCATTTTCACTTGTGGTAACGCCTCTGCATTCATTACATCAGTCTGTTTAATAATATTATTCAAATAGAGCAAATAAGCCGTTACCGCGTAGACTTGATCATTAGTTAATGAGCCTGGATTTGTCATCGGCATGGAACGCCTGATCATATCGAATAATGTGGTAGCGTACGGCCAATAAGTGCCTATAGTTTGTTCGGGGTATTCCGAAGTCAATCCCATTTCTGCACCCGCCAGTTGATCCGCACTATCACCTAGTCCAACTTGGCCATGGCAAACGAGACATTGTTGTTCATAAACTATCTTTCCTTCTATGACAGTGCCTTGTCCTTGCGGCAAACCCTCACCATCAGGCATGACGCCGATATTCCATTGCTCTATTTCTTCTGCTGTAGCTACTCGACCTAACTTTGGGCCGGTTTGAACTTCAGCGAAAATATTAATCCCAGCCAGTATCGATATCAACAGGACCGTTATTTTTTGATAGTTTTTTGTCATAAATATGATTGATCACACCATCTGTATCAACTTCCCAGGTAACGATGGCATTATAATGAAAGAAACCATGACGACCCCGCTCTGCAACTAATTTATCACGCTCAGGTTGCACATAATCTGTTTCATCTATTGCTCGACTTTTTAGGATGGCCGGTTTGCCATTCCACTGCCAGGGAATGCGAAAGCGCGTGAATGATTGCGCTAATATCGGTTCTTGTAATTGTGCATCTGCCCAGGTTTTACCACCATCAGCAGAAACTTCTACTTTCTTTATTTTACCGCGACCTGACCAGGCCAAACCTGTGATTTGATACAAGCCGGGATCTTTCAACACCATGTTCGCTGAAGGTGAAGTGATTAACGATTTAGCTTCCATCACCATGGTAAATAGTCGTGCTTTACCTGAAGGCAAAAGTTCGGTGTATTTAGATGTTTCATTGCGCGCCATAATGGGTTTATCAGTTACCTTTAAGCGCCG
Organism: uncultured Enterobacteriaceae bacterium; assembly: GCA_964502505.1. Classification (GTDB taxonomy): domain Bacteria; phylum Pseudomonadota; class Gammaproteobacteria; order Eutrophobiales; family Eutrophobiaceae; genus CAZCXC01. The sequence goes on along the minus strand of CAZCXC010000032.1, from coordinate 2,009 downwards.
TAACCACTTCACATTAAGTACACCTTCCCAGCCGGGTAAGATCAAACGCAAGGGATATCCATTTTCCGGGCGAATACGTTCGCCGTTTTGGTAAAGGGCCAACATGCCATCCGCCATTGCCTTCTCCAGCGGAATACTCATGTTCATAGCAAAAGCATCAGCACCTTCTGCAATCAACCATTTAGCCTTTTTATTAATACCCACTTCATCCAGAACTGTTGCAAGTGGTACTCCTGTCCATTCACTATTAGAAACCAAGCCATGAAAATACCCGGCCTCGGCACGTGCAGGTGATTTATTCCAACCCGCGTTACTATTACCACCACATTCAACAAAACAAATACGTGATGTCAACGGGTAACGCAATAAATTTTCTATCGTGAAAAAGGATGGGTTTTTAACCAAACCATGAATGAGTAAACGATGTTGTGCAGGATCGATTTGCGGTACACCATTATGATGCCGTTCGAAATGCAATCCATTCGGTGTGATCGTTCCCTCCATTAAATGAAGAGGCGTCCAGGATACGCCGTTGCCTGCAACCACCCGATTCGGTGATGGGAAACGCAATACTTCTTGTTCAAACAATGACGGTACACCGTAAGTGGAAAACGCTGCGCCCGGTTCCTGCATCCAGGGCGGACGTGCTGGATCTATTTTTTTATTATTATTTTCCTCTCCACCTGCAAAAACTTTGGGTACGGTAGTTGCTGCTACAGTGATCGTTCCAAAGACTATTCCTTTTTTAAGAAACAACCGTCGATCGAGTAATCCATTGCCGGCTACTATTTGTGTATCAATTTGAGATTGAACTTCGGTTTTCTTTTTCATTCAGAAAACTAACTTAAAAAAACCCGCTTTAATTGGAGGGGGGTGGTGAATAACCCGGAATTTGTTCCAGATCAACATCATCGATTTGACCCGCAGCTAAATGTTCATTTGCATATTTTAAATAAATTTTTTCCCACACAAACACATCAAACAAATCGGGATCTACATGACCGTCGAGTTTCATCCTGCCTAATATTGTGAGTGATTGAGATAGTGACATGGCTTTTTTATAAGGTCTGTCTTTCGCCGTTAACGCTTCAAATACATCAGCAATCGCTACCATGCGTGCCGGAATGGACATATCTTCTCCTTTAAGTTTATTTGGATAGCCTGTTCCATCCATTTTTTCATGATGCCCTCCAGCAAACTCTGGCACTCTTTTTAGATGTTTTGGATAAGGCAGTGATTCAAGCATCTTGATGGTTACAGCGACGTGATTATTAATGATTTCACGTTCTCTGTAATTCAACGTGCCACGTCCTATTTGCAAATTTTGAACATCTTCTTCGTTTAAGAGTACTTCTTTTTCGCCATCTGTGTTAACAAAATCATATTTTGCAATTTGATTAATACGTTCAAGAGATGCTTCAGAAATAGTTTCACCACCAACATTACATCCTCGGATAAACTCTTTATCTTGCTCAAGTTTCCCAATCTCGGTTTTTAATTCACCATCATCAACAGATAAAGCCGGATCTATTTCCTGAAGCTTTTTTTTCAATGCCGCGATTTCTGCATCACGTTTTAGAATTTCAAATCGGGCATCAACCAAATTTACCTTATCAAAAATTGTCTCCAGCTTTGTTGCTTTATCTACCACATATTCAGGTGTCGTTATCTTGCCGCAATCATGTAACCATGCTGCTATATCGAGTTCATAGATCTCTTCTTCTGTCATTGAGAAATCTTTAAGCGGACCGGTTTTCGTGTCATTGACAGCATGGGCGATCATATTTGATATTACCGGCACACGGCGGCAATGACCTGCTGTATATGGCGATTTCTCATCAATGGCATCAGCAATTAATTTTACCAGTGCATCAAATAATTCTTTTTGTGCTTCTATTAGAGACTGGTTAGTGATCGTCACTGCCGCTTGTGAGGCCAGGGATTCAACAAGCTGTTGTTCAATAGCAGTAAACGCATTGACTTCCCCTGTTTCAGGATCTTGTGAATTG
>CAZCXC010000031.1:0-9180 GCA_964502505.1 uncultured Enterobacteriaceae bacterium | reverse complement strand
GACTAATTAATTCTATATTCTTTGCATCTGCTTTAAGCGAGTATATTTCAACAGATTCTTCTACAACATCCACAAGATTAAAAGAAATTTCTTCAAGAGTTAGTTGGTGTGCCTCAATTTTTGATAAATCAAGGATATCATTGACTAAACTAAGTAACGTATCACCGGCACGTTTAAAAACACTAATGTATTTATCTTGTTCACTTGATAGCTTTGTTTCTGTTAATAATTCAGACATGCCAATAATTGCATTCAACGGTGTACGAATTTCATGACTCATACTTGCAAGGAATTCAGACTTCATAAGAGAGCCTTGTATTGCCTTGTCTCTGGCCCAGGCGAGTTCTTCAGTTTGCTCTTTAACTGTTCTCTCAATCAGTATGTTGCGTTCATTCAGTTCCCTGGCTTGCATATCTTTGGCCCTAACCAGGGCCACCAATAATAAGGTAACCCCTACTCCCACAAGCAAAGCGATATAAGTCAGACTCTTTTCGATATCATTCCAGTAAATATTTTTCTTAATATTTAATTTTATTGAATATGATGGTAGCTGTATTAGGATATCTTCTGCTAAAACAGTGACTAACCAATTTTTTGATCCATTATTCCTATCAGCTGCTTTTTTGTATAAGAGTTGTTTCCCACTGATCCCAGAAGAGATACTGTATAATTTAAGTGACAAATCATCAGGGATTAATGTTTCACCAAAATACTTAGCGGGATCAACAATAACAGACAAAATTCCTTTTATATTATCAGTCCAGATAGCTTCATGTTTTCCAGATTGTTTATCACTTATAAGAGCTTTAAAAATACCATAATTTATATTAGTGCCTGTTTTAATTACAGCTGGAACGGATGCAGAAAAATTTGACAAAAACAAACTGCGCATAATTTCACTAAACGCACTTTCAGAGCTTATATCATGCCCAAGAGGGAATATGTTATCGCCATGGCGTGTCGCTTGATATAGCACAGGTAAATAGTAATCTTTATCACTTTTATATTGGCTAAAACTAATTAAATCGTCAGTCCCATCTGAATGTTCAGATAATTTCTGTTTAAATCTGCCAATATCTTTTTTTTTAATCAATGGGGAATAAATAATGGCATCTATAAATTGATGTGATATAAAAACTTTCTGCGTGAACAGATTGTATTGTTGTTTTGAGAGCGCTGGATTAGCAGATATAAACGCATCAAGGCTATTGATGACATCATTACTAACTAACACATTATGAGAAAATTTTTTATTTAGTGAGGCTGCTTCTAGGGCAAACTCATTCTCCCTGTCACCAAGTGCGTCATCCCAAGTAATAAATAATAAAGCAGCTGTGAATGCGAGTCCTAATAAAACAGTGACCGCGTAGCCAAGCCATCGTGATGTTTGCTCAGCTGCTACTAATTCCATATTATATTATTTATTTATGATTGAAATATTATTTCTACACGACCAAGATAGTCTTCAAGGTTATTTATTAATTCCCCAATAGATTGTAGGTTTCTCTCTTTAGCACAATCCTCAATTTCAGCCCCTATCTCGGTGATTTTTTGAAAGCCATAACCACCACCAACTCCTTTCAACGAATGACCAATAGATCGTAAATTATCAATATCCTCATTAGCGAGTGCAGATTTAAGCTTTACAATATCTTCTTTTCGATTGGCAAGAAACCCAGGAATAAGATCTTCGAGATCTGGATCGATATTTACAGTAATTTTATCTTTACTCATAAACCACCTTGTTAATATTGATGATGATTTTTATTAATTTTCAGAAAGCCTGAAATGTACAGGGTCACTTTTATGCTGGCTTAACAACTTATAAAATTCCGTTCGGTTACGCCCAGCAATACGCGCAGAGTTAGCAACATGCCCGCCAGTAATGCGTAATACGCTAATTAAATAATTTTTTTCACATGCTTGTTTTACCTCTTTTAATGTCTGCATGCTTTGCGGTTCATCTTGTAACGCTTTTTTTACCAGACCAAGTGAAATAGTATTTGTTTTACAAAGTGTAACGCATAAATCCACAACATTAATAAGTTGGCGGATATTACCAGGCCATGATGCCATTGCCAGGTAATCTATTGCAGCTGGGGCAAAACGTTTTTTCTTTTGATTTATTTTATGTGCATGTTTTTCGAGAAAATACTCTACTAATAATGGTATGTCTTCTGGCCGTTCAGCCAGTGTGGGCATTTCTAATGGCACCACCTTGAGCCGATAATATAAATCTTCTCTAAATTCATTATCTTTAACTGCTTTATTCAAATCTTTATGTGTTGCTGAGATGATTCTGACATCTACAGGAAACGTCCGCGTGGAGCCCACCGGTCTGACTTCGAGGTCTTGCAGCACACGCAAAAGTTTAACCTGTAAAGATAGTGGCATATCCCCTACTTCATCCAGAAATAATGTACCTCCATTTGCTGCATTAAATAATCCTTCATGACGTGTATTTGCACCTGTAAATGCCCCTTTTTCGTGACCAAACAGTTCTGATTCCAGTAATTGCTCCGGTATAGCGCCACAATTAACAGCAATAAATTGTTTTTCTCGGCGAGCACTTGACTCATGGATGGCTTTAGCAATCACTTCCTTACCTGTACCCGTTGCACCACTGATGAATACGGTGACGTTTGTATCTGCAACTGTCTCAGCAATATCTAACATATTCTCCATGAGTTTACTGCGATAAATAATATCCTTGCCAAATTTATCTGCCGACGATTTATCAGATGACAAGCGTAACGTTCGTTTTACCTGGTCTATTAATTCGTTCTGTTGAATTGGTTTTGTCAGAAACGCCGAACATCCAAGGTGCGTTGCCTTAACAGCATCCTGAATCTGTGCTTGACCACTCAACATGATAACGGGCAATAATGGATTATCTGAATGGATTTCTGTTAGCAGTTGTATGCCGCTCATTCCTTGCATATATAAATCAGTCATTATGAGCCGAGGATTTAGCGTGGCAATTTTTGTTAAAGCCTCTTCACCAGATTTTGCTGTCGTAATAGCAAATCCCTCATCTTCTAACCATTTTTTTAAAAGCAATAAAATATCATTGTCATCATCAACAATAAGAAGATGGTATTCATTATTATTTGATTTATCATTCATTCTACAGTCACCGATTTAGCAAGATTACGAGGCTGATCAACATCTGCCCCTTTCAACACAGCAATATGATATGCTAATAACTGTAATGGTACGGTATATACGATAGGTGCAATATATTCATCGACAGCGTTTAACTTTAATACTTTATCATCACTTGAATATTCGACATTAGCACTTGAATCTGTCAATACATACAATTTTCCACCCCTGGCTCTAACTTCATGCAGATTGGATTTAAGTTTTTCCAACAGTTCATTGTTAGGGGCAACCGCTATGACAGGCATGTCTTCGTCAACGAGCGCAAGTGGACCATGTTTTAATTCACCAGCTGGATATGCTTCAGCGTGAATATAGGATATTTCCTTCAACTTAAGTGCACCTTCCATAGCAACGGGTAGCAACGCCCCCCTACCCAAATATAATGCATGATGTTTATGGACAAATTCTTCGGCGATAAGACTAATTTGTTTATCCAGTTCAAATACAGTATTTATGCATCCTGGTAGTCCTTCTAATTGTTTTACAATTTTCTGTTCAGTTTTTTTGGACATATTGTGACGTCGCCCAAGGGCGATAATCAAAAGCAGCAAAGCAACTAACTGAGTGGTGAAAGTTTTAGTTGAGGCCACACCAATTTCCGGACCGGCATGCGTCATAAACACCAAATCAGATTGACGAACAAGAGAACTCTCTGCAACATTACAAATAGCTAATGTTTTTCTATAACTTAATTGTTTTGCTAAGTGCAAAGCTGCTAATGTATCCGCTGTTTCACCTGACTGTGATATTGAAACGAATAATGTATTGTCAGAAACAAATACTTTCCGATAACGATATTCACTTGCGATATCAACGTTACAGGGGATCCCTGCAATAGATTCTGCCCAATAACGTGCTATCAACCCAGCATGATAACTGGTTCCGCAAGCTACTATCTGTAACGCATCAATCGAATCAAACACATTGCTTGCATCCAAACCGAATGCATCTTCGACGATATCGCCATTTACAATCCTTCCTTCCAATGTTTCAGCGATTGCACTGGGCTGTTCATAAATTTCCTTAAGCATATAATGTCGGAACCCTGCTTTTTCTGCAACTTCAGGATTGAGCTCAGATAAAGATACTTTGCGATCAACAATATTATGTTCAGCATCATAGATGGTAATTTTGTCACGTTGTATATCAGCAATATCACCATCCTCAAGAAAAATAAAAGTTTGCGTTACAGAGAGTAATGCAAACACATCAGAAGCAATAAAATGTTCGCCAATACCGACTCCGATTACTAATGGACTTCCGCGTCGCGCAGCTATTAAACGTTCCGGTTCAGTATTACTGATTACTCCCAATGCGTAAGCTCCTTCAAGCAGGTTTACAGTCTGTCGTACGGCATCAAGTAAATTATTCGATTCTGATAAAAAAAAGTGAATTTGATTAACAATAACTTCGCTATCAGTCTCAGAATGAAATTCATAACCTGATTGTAATTGTGACTCCCTAAGTTGCTCGTGGTTTTCAATAATACCGTTATGAACCAGTGCGACTTGGTCACGACAAATATGCGGATGTGCATTTTCTTCACTGGGAATACCATGGGTAGCCCAACGTGTATGTGCGATACCCAAACCACCTACCAATGGATTTCCGTTCAGGGCTTTTTCTAATTGCTCTACCTTACCCGATATTCGGACTCGTTCGAGAGCGCTTGAGTCATTAAGCAAGGCAATACCTGCGGAATCATATCCTCTATATTCAAGTCGGCGTAATCCTTCCAACAGGATAGGTGATACATTACGCTGAGCAACCGCACCTACAATTCCACACATTAACTTATTCTCCGCATTGAGGCAGGCATTACAAAATTAAAATAACCCTTATTTTTCAATATAAGTATCATGGCTCATAAAATGCAGATTTGGATCGGGGATATATGAGTTTGCTTCAATCTTTGCGTGCATTTGCTGATTAGGTGTGAGGTTTCCCAATGCAGCGATGGCATCAATTTGTATCTTAGCTTTTTCATGACCTTGCTGTGAAGCAGCAAAATACCAAATATAAGCCTTGTAGTTATCTTTTAGCACGCCGTGTCCATAGTTAATCATATCTCCATAATTACACTGAGCATCCGGGTGGCCCGACTTTGCCGCTCGACCGTACCATTCAAGCGCTTGTTTATAATCTCTATCTACACCTAATCCTAGATAGTAGTGAATACCGAGGTAGTTTTGTGCGTCAGTATCACCTTGCACTGCACGCGATGACCATAATTTAAATGCCGTTTCATAATCACCCTTTTCAAAAGCTTGTTTAGGATCACCTGTTTTCCCACAGGATAAACATGTCATGCAGAAAAAAAACAGCAAATACGTAGCTTGCTTCATAATGAGTAATAAATAACCACTGTTAGTATATGAATATGCACCATTTTAACCAAGCAAATGGCATGGGGCGAGTCATTTTAGTTGGTCGGGGCGAGAGGATTTGAACCTCCGACCACCGCAACCCCATTGCGGTGCGCTACCAGGCTGCGCTACGCCCCGTTTCTGTAGAATACTAAAATTGAAAAGGTAAGACGAGATTTAGAAAAGGATGGCTTTAGCGTCGAAGCAGATCGAGTATCTCTTCTAATTCAACGCGAAGCTGGCGTATGATTTGCTGACTTTGGTTGGAATCTTCACGTGCTTCATCACCTGAAAGCCTTTGCCTGGCTCCACCAATAGTGAACCCCTGTTCATACAGCAAGCTCCTTATCTGTCTTATCAAGATGACGTCATGGCGTTGATAATAACGTCGATTACCACGTCGCTTTAGCGGCTTTAGTTGAGGAAATTCTTGCTCCCAATAACGCAAAACATGGGGCTTTACAGCGCATAGATCACTCACTTCGCCAATAGTGAAATAACGTTTGCCAGGTATTGCAGGTAATTCGGTGTTATTCGCCGCTTCCAGCATAAGCCTCTACTCTCGCTTTCAGTTTCTGACCAGGACGAAAAGTAACCACACGTCTAGCGGAGATTGGAATCTCTTCACCCGTCTTGGGATTGCGGCCAGGTCGTTGATTTTTGTCACGTAAATCAAAATTGCCAAAACCTGATAATTTGACCTGACTACCAGACTCCAAGGCTGACCTGACTTCCTCAAAAAACATTTCTACAATTTCCTTGGCTTCCCGTTTATTAAGCCCTAGTTCTTCATAGAGCTTCTCAGCCATATCTGCTTTTGTTAGTGCCATATTATTTTATTCTCTTAGCGTGGCTCCAAATTGATTCCGGAGCTTTCCCAGGATTTCACCCACTATAGCCTCAACCTCTCCGTCTGTAAGAGTGCTGGAAGATCTCTGAAAGGTCAAGCCTAAAGCAAGACTTTTTTTCCCTATATCAATACCTTCCCCCTGATACACGTCAAACAACTCTAGGTTATATAGCATATCTGTAGCCATATTTTCAATGCATTCCAGCACCTCATCTACCGGAATATTCTCCTCCAAGACCACTGCCAAATCACGCCGAACCGCAGGAAATTTCGATAATTTTTGGTATTTTGTGTCGATTTGTTGTGATAATCGGCTAATTCCCAATTCAAATAAGAATACAGACTGTGTTATTTCTAGCTTTAGTTGAAGTTCTGGGTGGAGTGCTCCGTAGCATCCAACTATTTGATTATCAATGAATATTTCTCCAGATTGCCCTGGATGCAGTGCCGGATGTGTATAACTCCTGAAGCTAACTATTTTTAGCTGTCCTGAAGTCGCTAAAAGGCCTTCAATATCGCCTTTTATATCAAATATATCACTTTCCTTATCATCTATACCCCATTGTTTTTTATTAACATTTCCATATATTAGTCCACCTAGCATGGGTTTCTGAGTAATTTCCTCCCCAATCTGTTCGAATATTAGCCCTGTTTCAAACAACCTAACCCGGCCCTGCTGGCGGTTTACATTATATATAAGTGCCTGCAATAGGCCTGGCCAGATACTGCTACGCATCACAGCCATGTCAGCAGCAATCGGATTGGACAATCGTAGTGCTTTATTCTCTGGATCCAGGAGATTCTGCAATCTTTCATCCACAAAACTGTATGTTATGGCTTCCTGATAGCCCTGATTTACCAAATATTGACACATTTTTTGCAAATATTGCTGATCACAATCTACTGATTGAAAATGCATTTTGGCCATTACTTGCTGTTCAGGGATATTGTCATAACCATAGATACGCGCGATTTCTTCAATAAGATCAGCTTCAATCACAATATCAAACCGGTGTGAGGGTGCCGTTACTTGCCAACTCTCTTGCCCAGTAATCATTTCCATACCCAGACCTTGCAAGATTTCAGTCACTTCCTCAGGTTCAATATTAATACCTAACACCCGGGAGATTTGTGATTGACGCAAAGTGATGGTTGGATTTTTTGGTAAATGTTGCTCTGAAGTTGCTTCTATGACCAATCCAGGCTTGCCACCACAAATATCTAAAATCAATTGTGTCGCCCGCTCACACGCACGGCGCTGTAATGTATAGTCAACCCCTCTCTCAAAGCGATGAGATGAATCGGTATGCATCCCATATTGACGGGCTTCACCAAGAATAGCTTGTGGACTAAAAAAAGCACTTTCAAGAAAGATATTGCGACTGGAATCTATCACTGCACTATCCAAACCACCCATAATGCCTGCCATAGCAAGTACCTGACGTTGGTCCGCAATGACCGGGGTATTATCTGTCAATGTAACTTCCTGCTGATCGAGTAGTGTCAGTTTTTCTGATTCGTTTGCATACCTGACACAAATTGCACCTTCAAGCTTATCATTATCAAATGCATGCATGGGCTGTCCTATCTCTAGCATGACATAATTAATAATATCGACGACAGGATTGATACTCCGTACTCCACAACGACGTAATTTTTCTGTCAGCCATATCGGAGCAGGATGAGAAACATCAACGTCCTCAATGATACGACCTACATAATGTGGGCAAACTTCCGGTGCATTTAATTGAACAGGTCGTTCTGTATCCGTAGTAGCCTGAACAGAGTTTTGCGATGGCATATCAAAAATGAAGTTATTTAATAACGCAATTTCTCTGGCGATACCACAAATACTTAAACAATCTCCACGATTAGGCGTAAGAGAGATGTCAAAAATGGTGTCCTTAGCTGACAGTAGTTTTCCTAAATCTTGGCCTGGTGTTGTATCTGCCGGTAATTCAAATAAACCTTCTGCAACATCAGCCAAGTCTAATTCTGCTGCAGAACACAACATACCCTCAGAAATTACACCTTTAAGTTCAGTTGCTGTAATTGTATTACCATCAGGTAGTTTTGCATTCACTCTTGCCAATGGGACAAGCATACCTGGACGCACATTATTTGCACCACAAACAACATTGAATGTTTCACCATTACCGCAATTTACTTTACACACTTTAAGCTTGTTAGCACCAGGATGTAATTCAACTGATTCAACAAGGGCAACAACAACGCCAGAAAAATTAACATCAATACTTTCAACAGACTCAACTTCCATGCCAGCCATTGTCAGTTGTTCAGCAAGTTGCTTAGAATCAACCTTGGGATTAATCCACTCACGCAACCATAGTTCGTTAATTTTCATTAATTAAACTGCTCAAGAAAACGTAGATCGTTTTCAAAAAAAGTTCGCAGATCATCAATACCATATTTCAGCATGGCCAATCGCTCGACTCCCATGCCAAAAGCGAGCCCTGTATATTTCTCACTATTGATACCTACATTTTCCAGTACCTTTGGGTGAACTATGCCGCAACCTAATATTTCCAGCCACCCATTGTTACCCATGATATCAACTTCAGCAGATGGCTCAGTGAACGGGAAATAGGAAGGTCGAAAACGCACTTCAAGCTGCCTTGAAAAAAAATGTTCAAGAAATTCTTTTAACAAGCCCTTAAGCTGCCCGAAAGTCACTTCTTCATCAATCATCAGGCCTTCGACTTGATGAAACATTGGCGTATGTGTCATATCTGAATCACAACGATAGACTCGTCCAGGCGCAATAAAACGAAATGGTGG
>CAZCXC010000030.1:0-2197 GCA_964502505.1 uncultured Enterobacteriaceae bacterium | reverse complement strand
TCAAGTAGGGAAAAGCCGGATTGATTAGATTTTTTTTGATTCATGGTGGTGGTATCTGTAATTAATCTTTTAGGGAGTACAGTCAGCTATCGTCTGGCCTACGCCCCCTTCAACTGAAGCGCGGCCGACCTGCTTCACAGTAATTTCCCGGCCTTCCGCTTCTCCACGGTCATCACAAATAGCGAACGTGGTCGTAGTAGAGATGCTGCCATCGGTCCGATAGATAATGTTATTAGCATCGGCTATTAAAGCATTTGAGCCGCCGCTGAGGGCGGCGCCTGTATTGATCGAGGTATCGCTGCCCACATCGAACGTCGCATCAGCGTTGGCATCTTCAAATATCATATAGCCGGTGGTCCAAGTCGTACTGCCGGCACAGTCAGTAAAACTGGTAGTACTGCAAAACGTTGTTGTAGTCTTGCGCTTCACTGCTTCGCTGCGTGCGATATTAAGCGCATTTAGCACATCAAACATTTGTGATTTAATGCGCTGATTTTTTATGTATTCACCAATACTCGGCATTGCAACTATTGAAAGTATACCCACGATCGTGACAACCATCATGACTTCCATCAAAGTGAAGCCTTTGTGTTGATTTATATTCATCGCTGTAAGTTTTGTATAGATAATCATTGTTGTCACGTCCTATTATGATAAGCGGTAATAACTGCCAGATAAGCGGTAGTATGTTCTTGTTTTGCTACAGCAAATTTATTAATCAGAACACAATAATACGATAAAAATGACAGATTGTATCGTGATTGGGGGTGGGGTGATCGGCATGCTGACAGCCAGGGAATTGGCATTGAATGGCGTGCAGGTCAGCCTGTTTGATCGCGGTTTGCTGGGGCAGGAATGCTCCTGGGCTGGGGGCGGTATATTATCACCGCTTTATCCCTGGCAGGTACCCGCTGCGATCACTGAACTGGCTTGCTGGAGTCAGACCCAATACTCATCACTGTGTGACAGCTTACAATCTGATACTGGGATCGATCCGGAATGGATACAATCCGGCATGCTGGCGTTTGATCCTGAGCAAGCTGATCAAGCACTCGTATGGGCAGAGAAGAATGGCAATTCTGTGCTATCTATAACAAGTGAAGAATTAATACAATTGGAACCTGCGTTGCAGCAGTATCCTGGTGTAGCATTTTATTTACCGGATGTCGCCCAAGTCAGGAACCCAAGATTAATTGCAGCACTAAAACAAAATTTATTGCAGCTGAATGTTGAATTGTTTGAGTCAACTGAAGTAACAGAGTTGATAATCACACAGGGCAGGGTGCAAGGGATTAATACTGCAGTCGGGAAACACAGGGCAAAAAATACCGTCATTGCCTGTGGTGCCTGGAGTAGTCAGATGGTTTGTGACCTGCCTGTTTATCCTGTGAAAGGACAGATGCTTTGTTACAAAACAACACCCGGGTACCTTCAACACATTCTATTGCATGATGGAAATTACATTATCCCAAGAAAAGATGGCACTTTGTTGGCAGGTAGTACCTTAGAAGAAGTTGGATTTAATAAGGGGTCCACTGAGCAGGCGCGCCAGCATTTGCAGCATGTGTTGCAATCATTTTTACCGGAATTAAGTGATATGCAATTCATCGATCAATGGTCGGGTTTACGCCCGTGCACACCCAGCGGTTTGCCGTTTATTGGTGCGCATACAGATATTGAGGGTTTGTTTCTCAATACTGGGCATTATAGGAATGGTTTATTATTGGCACCCGGTTCAGCGCGTTTGTTAGCAGATACCTTTTTGCATCGGCAATCGTTTATGGCCATTGAGAGTTTCAGGTTGAGTACCACAAAGCAATATCAAACCTCATAAATTCAAAAATAATGATTCTTAGCCATGCATCATGATGACGGTTTATATATACTCCAAGCATGATTTTTATAGAAAAAAAGAAAATGACTAAAGAGACAGTTTTCAAATTATTAACGGAGTACGCTATCCGGCCCACTCAACAACGCATGGAGATTGCGTTGCTATTATTGGCGAAACCACAGCACCTGTCTGCAGAGCAGGTGCTAATGAGCGTAAACAGCAATGAGAACCTGGTATCCAAGGCGACGGTGTATAACACATTGAATTTATTTGCTGAAAAGGGCCTGATCAGGCAAGTGATTGTTGAGCCCAGTAAAGTGTTTTATGACTCCAACACGGAAACACATCATCATATTTATAATG
>CAZCXC010000029.1:0-1664 GCA_964502505.1 uncultured Enterobacteriaceae bacterium | reverse complement strand
ACCAAAATATCCAGGTCACCATACTGCCGTAGCATAATATCCCCATAGGCTATTTTAGCCAGAGTAGGTCCCTTAAACGACAAAGCTTCAATTCCATTTTCCCCAAGTAACTTCATAATACGAACTAACTCAGCAGTCATTCGCATGTTTTTCATAATATTGGTCATATATTGTTGTTTGAGCTCTGCATGGTATTCGTTAGAGAGTAGTTTTTTGGTATGAGCTTGTATAACCTGGTAAAAAATTGGAAATACTCTATGTGTATGGGAAAGGTCGACAATTTGTGTTAGTTGCTGATTGTCTAATTGATTGATGTCCGTGCATATCTGTCCAATATCTGCAACTGATAGATTGGACTTGCAGCATTTGATGAGGAATTGTATGTCTGGTGTCATTGGATTATTTGATGCTTCTAAGCAACAGCACCTATAGGTTTAGCAAACAAAGGATCAATAATTTTGGATAACGTGGGATATAACTAATGGTTGTAACCTTCAGGATTCTTTGTCTGCCATTTCCATGAATCTCTGGCCATGTCTGCGATGTTTTTTTTCGCTGCCCACTCAAGCTCTTGTTTCGCTAATGTGGGATCAGCATAGCACTCCGCAATGTCCCCTGGTCTACGGTCTGTAAATTCATGGGGTATTGTTTTTCCTACAACATCTTCAAATGCTTTAATCACTTCTAAGACTGAATAGCCAATTCCGGTGCCCAGGTTATAAATATTCAATCCAGAGCCTTTCTTGATTTTTTTCAATGCTTTTACATGACCGTGCGCCAGGTCAATTACGTGGATGTAGTCTCTAACACCTGTACCATCCTTTGTCGGGTAATCGTTTCCAAATATATTGACTGATGGATGCTTGCCAATAGCAACTTGCGTGATGTAAGGCGTTAGATTGTTTGGGATACCATTTGGGTCTTCTCCAATAAGGCCACTTTCGTGTGCTCCAACAGGATTAAAATATCTAAGGATGACAATATTCCATGCTGGGTCAGATTTAAAAAGATCCTGTAGAATATTTTCTATAGTTAATTTCGTCCCACCATAGGGATTAGTGGTGTTTGTTTTTGCATCCTCGTGGATAGGCACAGAATCTGGATCACCATAGACTGTGGCAGAAGAGCTGAATATCAGGTTCTTAAGATTGGTTTCTTTCATGACTTGAAGTAATGAAAGTGTGCCGCCGACATTATTGTCATAATATTCGAGTGGCTTCTCAACTGATTCGCCAACAGCCTTAAGACCTGCAAAATGGATTACGCTTGTGAAATTATTTTGTGAAAATAAATTTCTGAGCGTATTTGTATCTCGGATATCACATTTGTGGAATGTTGGTTTTTTATTACATATTAGTTCTACGCGATTTAAAGACTCCATTGAAGAATTTGACAAGTTATCAATCACAGTAACTTCATGGTCTGCCATAAGAAGCTCACATACTGTATGGCTACCTATGTAGCCCGCGCCACCCGTAACAAGTATTGAATCTTTGTTCATTTATCACCATTTATTTGTCTATGTTTAATCTCTTAGGGTTTAATTCCCCGCTTTCGTGGGAATGACGAGCTTAAATCAAGGGGCCGCTCCTGTCTGATATAATAGCATAACAGATGTTGGTTGATGCACTATGTCCATGAATTTAAATATAAAAAATGCAATT
>CAZCXC010000028.1:0-1861 GCA_964502505.1 uncultured Enterobacteriaceae bacterium | reverse complement strand
ATCGGTTTTAACATTTTTAATTTTGATTCCCGTAACGCCACTATCATCACCCAATACCTCTTCTAACACATGATCCCATGCAATGGTTACGTTACCGGTTTCAGCCCGTTCAAACAGGCGGTCAGCCAATATTTTTTCACCGCGGAATTTATCTCTGCGATGAATAACGGTAACTTTTGAGGCGATATTGGAAAGATACAACGCTTCTTCAAGCGCAGTGCTACCGCCGCCAACCACAGCAACTTCCTGTCCACGATAAAAGAAACCGTCGCAGGTGGCACAAGCCGATACGCCTTGGCCTTTATATTTTTCTTCTGAGGGCAACCCAAGATATTTAGCTGCAGCACCTGTGCTAATAATTAATGCATCACAGGTGTAGGTTCCATCATCACCGATTAAACGAAAAGGACGCTCATTGAGTTCTGCAGTATGAATATGGTCATTTACTATCTCTGTATCAAACCGTTCAACATGTTTTAACATGCGAATCATCAGGTCTGGACCTTGCAGCCCTTCAATATCACCAGGCCAGTTATCGACATCAGTTGTTGTTGTCAATTGTCCACCTTGTTCAACACCGGTGATCAGAACAGGGGATAGATTAGCACGTGCAGCATATAAAGAAGCCGTGTAGCCTGCCGGTCCGGAACCCAAAATTAATAAACGACAATGTTTAACATCAGTCATGCAATACTCCAATGGGGATAAGAGCCTATCTTGAAATAAATGCCATCGCTTGCAAACGTTTCTATTTGATACATTATTTCGAGATTGGCTCTGAATACAGGGCAAATAAAGGTGCGCTATGTTACGTTAATGTGGCTTAACTGGCAAAGCCATGTAGTAAGATAAAGACTGAAAACTAGCAAATTAGCTGGTAAAATAAATGCTTTATAAACAAATAAATAGCTTGTTATTTAACTAAAGAAGATTAACTTATAGATGGCACAGGCATCACGCAAAAGAGTTCCTGCCCAACCGTTGGGTAATCAACTGACAAAAAATATCAAAGAAGTCAGTATGATCATTTTGGCAGCGCTTTCAATTTATTTATTCATTGCCTTATTGAGTTTTCATCCCAGTGATCCTGGTTGGTCTCATGCTGTTTCAACTGACAATATAAAAAATAACGCAGGTGAAGTGGGTGCCTGGATTGCTGATGTCTTGCTTTATCTATTTGGTTATCTTGGCTATTTATTTCCCATAATTTTCGCTTACAGTGGCTGGCGTCTATTTAAGTCGCGGCAGCGAAATGAATCGTTAAATTATTTGAGATATTCCATTCGCATTTTTGGTCTGTTACTTCTTTTGATTGGGGGTTGTGGTTTAGCCTGGTTACATTTTCAGGCAGGGGTCAGTTTGCCGAATGAGGTGCATGGAGCAGGTGGTATTTTGGGTGATGCTACGGGGTCCAAACTTAATGTCATTTTTGGTTCGACCGGGAGTACTTTAATGATGTTGACCATGTTACTCATTGGGATCACTCTGTTTACCAGTTTTTCATGGCTTTGGGTAATGGATACCATAGGTCATTGGACATTACGCATATTGTCATATGGCAGTGATGTGCGCAGTCGGATTAAGGATAATGTAATTGGTCGCGAAGCCCGACGAAGAAGGGAAATCATTATAAAAGATGAACAAGAAAAATTTATCAATCGTGAACCTGTAAAAATTGAACCTAGTATCTCTACATTTGAAATGGGAGAACGGTTGGAACGTGAAAAACAGGTAAATTTGTTTGATCTGCCTTCAGATTCCGTGTTGCCTTCCATTGGTCTACTTGATGAACCACAAGCACCGAAAGGCCAATATTCTCAGGAATCTCTTGAGGCGATGTCGCGCCAAGTTGAGCTTAAGC
>CAZCXC010000027.1:0-4293 GCA_964502505.1 uncultured Enterobacteriaceae bacterium | reverse complement strand
TGTTGCAAAGGCGTTGGAGACAGGTCACTTAGCTGGTTATGCTGGCGATGTGTGGTTTCCGCAGCCACCACCCCAGGACCATCCATGGAGGAGTATGCCCAACCACGCGATGACACCGCACACGTCTGGAACGTCACTTTCGGCTCAGGCAAGATACACTGCAGGTGTAAGGGAGATTTTGGAGTGCTGGTTTAATGCCAAACCGATAAGGGATGAATACCTGATTGTTCAAGGCGGAAAACTGGTTGGTACGGGCGCACACTCATATAGTGAGGGCGACGCCACTGGCGGCTCGGATGAGGCTGCCAAGTTTAAAACTGGGAATTAAAAATGTACATAACGAATTACTAATTTGCCATGTACACGTTAGAGGTTTCCGATTAATTTTTTATATGGTTCAAAGATGTTCTCATCGTTTACTGAAAACCTCAGTAAGCCATTATGGTAATTACCGATCTCAGTATTTTGAATGTCCGCTTTGGGTCGAAAGCGGACGCTCGACTATCGACCAAAAGCCGATGCCCGCAATCATCCAAAAGAGGGTATTTTTGCGGGTATCTTGTCTTATATTCCCTGGTAAAAACTCTTAAAAACAACTTGTTACTGCTCTATTAATGGTTATGGGCAAAAATAACAGCAGCAGCATTATGTGCCAATGCTTGTTTCACGACTTCTCTGGGGTAGACGCTTGCCCCGTCAATAGTCCCTCTGAATAATTCGTCAAAACTAATAATGCGATGCCTATTATCCAGAAATAGGCAGGCAAATACCTCATAAGGATAAGCACATAGCTTTGCCCGCAAATAATCACGGGTGTCCTGAGGGCTAGAGAGCACACTGCTTTTGATTAAGCCAGCTTCCAGATAGCGCCGCCCTAGCTCGATGGCAGCTTGGATCTGGACATACTTGGTTGGACCAAGCCCTTTTTTATTACAAAACTGCTTTTCGTTGGTATCGATAAGTGGGCGTAATCCTTCAAAATCAACCAATAGTTCACGGGCAATATCAACAGCTGTCTTACCATTGGTTCCTGTTCGTAAAAAGATGGCAAGCAGTTCAGCATCGGACAGTGCTGCTGCTCCCCTGCTACGTAGTTTTTCTCTCGGTTGTTCGGCCTTGGGCCAGTTGGCTATGGTCATCACTTCCTTGTTGATTAGTGGTTGCTGGGATCATTGTACCAAATCTCATTAGTGATTAAGGTCTATGACATAACGGCTAAAGGCCAATTAGGGTAAAATCACAGATGATGAATACGTTAACCCACAAAAGAATAGTCCTGGGTGTTACCGGCAGTATTGCTGCTTATAAAAGTGCAGAACTTGTGCGTCGGCTGCAGGAGCAAGGAGCAGAAGTGCGTGTAGTTATGACAAGAGCCGCTTGCGAGTTTATTACACCGCTCACTATGCAAGCCTTGTCAGGTAACCCTGTGCATCTAGAATTTTTAGATGCGGATGCTGAGGCAGCTATGGGGCATATTGCATTGGCACGCTGGTGCGACGTTGTTCTGGTAGCCCCGGCCAGTGCAAATTTTTTAGCCCGGCTTGCCCATGGCCAGGCTGATGATCTTTTAAGCACCTTATGTTTGGCGACAACGGCACCAGTTATGGTGGCACCCGCCATGAATCAACAAATGTGGCTCAATGTGGCAACACAAGAGAATATTAAAATATTGCAACAGCGGGAGATCAATATAATTGGGCCTGCAGAAGGAGAACAAGCATGTGGCGAAACAGGACCGGGACGGTTATTAGAGCCTGGAATGTTGTTACAAGATGTTGCCAACAAATTTAAATTAAATTTACTGACTAATATTCAACTATTGGTAACTGCTGGACCAACACGTGAAGCTATCGACCCGGTGCGCTATATTTCGAATCGTAGTTCAGGCCGGATGGGGTATGCCATAGCACGTGCAGCGGTAGAAGCCGATGCACAGGTCACACTTGTTTCAGGTCCATCAGCATTATCACCGCCAGAGCATGTAAATTTTATTCAAGTACAAACTGCTGAACAGATGCGTGATGTTGTGGTAGCAAATATTGAAGATATGAATATTGTCGTTGCTGTCGCAGCCGTGGCAGATTATCGCAGTGCACAGGTTTCAGATCAGAAACTTAAGAAAAAAAATAATACATTATTATTAACCTTAGAAAAGACCCCGGATATACTTGCAGAAATTACCAGTTTGCCACATCCACCTTTTACTGTTGGTTTTGCGGCGGAGACTGAGCAACTGAAAAAAAATGCGATGAAAAAATTATCTGAAAAACGGCTTGATATGATTGCTGCAAATCAAGTTGGGGGAAACCTGGGTTTTGATAGTGATGAAAATGCATTATCGGTTTTTTGGCCAGGGGGAAATATTGATTTGGAACAAGCCCCCAAGGAAAAGCTTGCACGACAACTTATAAGTATAATTGCTGAACGATATAGTGGAAAAAATTCAACTCAAATGCATTGATAGTCGTCTTGGGAATGAATTTCCACTACCTGATTATGCGACAAAAGGTGCTGTTGGTATGGACATATGCGCTTGTTTGCAAGAACCGTTAGTACTGGAACCTAATACTTCTTCATTAATCCCAAGTGGATTCGCAATTCATATAGACGATGCAAACCTGGCAGCTGTGTTGCTACCACGCTCAGGCCTTGGGCACAAAAAAGGTATTGTGTTGGGAAATCTGGTAGGTTTGATAGATTCTGATTACCAGGGGGAAGTCTTTGTATCTTGTTGGAATCGAAGCGATGAATCTTTTACTATAAATCCTGGTGATCGTATAGCACAAATGATTTTTGTCCCCGTTGTTCAAGCCATGTTTGAAATCGTTAATGAATTTGATGAAAGCAATCGAGGTGAAGGTGGCTTTGGACACACTGGGGTATGATGTTTTTTTAAGTTAAGAGGAATTATATGGCAGAGGGTCCTGTATCTGGGCGATGTATAAAAAGGCGTACAGCACATTGTGCTGTAACAGCTATTGTCGTTGTTGTTTTGAACGTGGTCTCGATAACAGACGCGAATTCCTTTCTTGGAAAGGACAACGAACAGGCCAAACAACACCAGCTAGCAGAACTCAAAGACGTGGCAGATAAGATTGCGTCCGAGGTGACCGATTATTTTTCACCAACTATGGAACAGCTTGAGAACCTTGACCAAAAACAGTTGCTTGATATTTTTGCTGGGGGAGATGAGGCTGCTATGGAAGCTGAAGCAAAAACGTTACTTGAAAAATTCCCTACAGGTTTAAAAATTCGTTTATTCACACCAGGCAATTACAAACTTGATCGAGAAGCAAAACCACCGCTAGGTTTCGCTTCCGTATCAATGCTCAGGAGTATGGAAAAATCATCAAACAATATTGCTGCCGAATTACATCTGGCCAATAGTCCTGATAAGCATATTGTAGTGATACGCAAACTGGAAGATGCAGAAAAAACCCTGATCGGTTTAATACATCTCAGTCTGGATGCAGCACCATTGTTAAAAATTATTGAGCAACAGGACGTAGCAGATGTATACATTGAATTTACACAAACCTTGGGAGAGAAATCATTTGCCCTGGCTAAAAAGGGTGTTGCAGGTTTACGTACAGGAGAACCTGTTTCGGCTAAGGTCATAGGAACAGCATGGGAGATACATGCTTGGGGTAGTAGTATTGCTGCAAGTGATACAACCAGCAGCGGAATTGATTTAGCCAGTTACTTTAGTAAAGAAGTAATTATTGTTTTACTAGCAGTGCTTGCTCTAGGTGTGGGAGGTTTTCTGTTTGTCCGGCGTAAAAAAGACATCATGGATGATAGTGCCAGTGAAATTATTTATGGCGGTGCTGTACTGGCTATTATGGAAGGTGCCCATCCCGGGCTAGAAAAATTAGTACCTAATCTACCAAATTTAGGTCAAAGCAAAAACATTGAGCCGATGTCACATGGGCCACTTAGTGGTGATGATATCACTGCAATAGAAAAGCCTCATTCCACTCCCGACCCCAAAAAAGCTGAAGCTAAAACGGTAGAAGAAAAAGAATCTGTTAAACAATCTGCTAAAACTAATGTTCCCACCAAGGTTAACAAGGTTGCTAAGCCTGCCGACACGCCTGCTGAGGAGGCGGCCAAACCTGCTGTGGCTGATGCGCCGGCTGACACGGGTCTGGAGTTTGAGATGCCCGGTAGCGACGCCCCTGCTGAGGAGGCGGCCAAACCTGACGATGCCCCGGCCGACCCGGGTCCGGAGTTTGAGATGCCCGGTAGCGACGCCCCTGCCGAGGAGGTGGCCAAACCGGACGAGGCGCCGGC
>CAZCXC010000026.1:0-2218 GCA_964502505.1 uncultured Enterobacteriaceae bacterium | reverse complement strand
ACCTAAGCCAAAGACAATACTCCCAACAACAACTACTGTTAAGCAGACCATCAACAAGCTATATGAGCTTAATGTTACTCTTTTGGACTTGCAACGCCCCTTAGATAAGACTATAAATTCCATACAAATTATTACATTATTTTTAGTTACTAAAATATTACCTTTATGCAAAAAAGCAAAAAAATCATTACACCATCCCTACACGCACTCCTTACGGGCAACAAAAACATGTTTGCAGATTTGTTAAAACATACCCATTACATTCAACAACTCCAAAATAATCTGCATGAATATTTGGGGTCACCCTTAAATACACATTGCATCCTTGCAAACCATAATAACGATATTCTTATAATTCATGCTGATACGCCTACTTGGGCTGCAAAACTAAGATATCTAACCCCTGATATACTTAGCTACATGCACCAGCAATGCCATTTAACAAAATTAAAAACCATACGTATTAAAGTTATGCCAACCACACCCAGGCCTGTTAAAACATCAACTAGACAACTCACGTTATCAGACAAGTCCGCCAAGCTTATAAATGACGTCGCAAACACAATATCTGACCCGGCATTACGCACATCCCTGCTTAAACTCGCCAAACATAGTCGATCAAGCTAGCTTGACACTTATTATATTATTTCATGTAGCTGAAATCGGTTGCATAAAGGAGATGGGTAATTTTGTCTCATCTTCAAAGCTTATCAATTCCCATGCAGCTTCGTCAGCCAGTAATTCTCTTAACAATCGATTATTAAGTGCATGACCAGACTTAAAGCCAGTAAATGATCCAATTAAACTATGGCCAAGCAAATAGAGGTCACCAATTGCATCTAAAATTTTATGTTTCACACATTCATCTTTAAATCGCAAACCATCCTCATTAAGGATTCTATAATCATCAACAACTACAGCATTATCAAGACTTCCACCTAAAGCCAGATTCTTTTCACGTAATAATTCGACATCTCGCATGAAACCAAACGTTCTTGCACGGCTGACTTCTTTTACAAACGAAGTTGTTGAAAAATCAATTTCAGCTTTACAGTCCTTTTCATTAAAAACAGGATGATCAAACTGAATGGTAAAACCTACCTTAAAACCATTAAATGGCTCAAACATAGCCCATTTATCTTTATCTTCAACACGAACTTTTCGTTTGATTTTTATAAAGCGCTTTGAGGCATTTTGTTCTTCGACCCCTGCAGATTGAATCAGAAATACAAAAGGTCCAGCACTGCCATCCATGATCGGAACTTCATCAGTACTCAAATCAATATAGGCATTATCAATTCCAAAACCAGCAAGTGCTGAAAGGAGATGTTCAACTGTAGATATTCGAACCTTATCTTTCACTAAGGTAGTAGATAATCGGGTATCACCTACGTTTTCTGGTCGGGCCTGAATCTCTATCGGCGTATCTAAGTCCACCCTCCGAAAGACTATACCAGTATTGACAGCCGCCGGCCGGAGCGTTAGAAATACTTTCTTACCGGTATGGAGACCAACCCCGGTAGCACGTATGACATTTTTGAGCGAGCGTTGCTTTATCATTGATTTTATTATCCTTTTTGCCTTCCTGGCCCCCGTTCCCCACAAAAAGTTCCTTGTAAGGGCAAATTAATTACATGTCAGACGCGTATTATCATATTGCTGCTCACATTAAGCAATAGTGCTGATTATTCTAATCAGCCTGTCTGCGCAAAAATGCCGGTATATCAAGGTAATCTGGATCATTCTCAATAGGCTCGTTTGGTTCTCGTTCTTCCATTTGATTTCGTAAAACAGTAGGTCGCTCAAAGTCCTTGTAATCTACATCTCCCCCTGCCGCTTTTACTAATTTAACCCGTGAAGATTCTTCCCTTGCCAAATTGCCCAAACCAGTAGCCACTATCGTTACGCGCATTTCTCCACTCATTTCCGGATCTATTACAGTTCCAACTACAACAGTGGCATTTTCAGAGGCGAACTGTTTTACCGTATTACCTACCTCATCAAATTCGCCGATAGATAAGTCCGTCCCAGCTGTAATATTAACGAGTATTCCTCGTGCACCAGATAAATTAACATCTTCAAGCAGGGGACTTGAAATGGCGGCTTCTGCAGCGATAGTGGCGCGATCGTCACCCTGTGCTTTACCTGAACCCATCATGGCCATACCCATCTCTGACATTACTGTGCGTACATCAGCAAAGTCTACATTGATCCCAAT
>CAZCXC010000025.1:0-1557 GCA_964502505.1 uncultured Enterobacteriaceae bacterium | reverse complement strand
CCAGAACGCAAAAAACAACTCTATGCTATCTTTACTTGTATTGCGATTTTTGGGCTCACTTTAGGATTAAATCATCCTTTAATATCACTTATTCTAGAATCACGTGGTGTTGATCCAACATTAATTGGCCTAATGGCATCTGCTCCTGCCATTGGCATGTTGTTAATGGCACCTGTCATACCCTATTTCATTCGAAAGTTCGGGATTAAAACTTATTTATTAGGTTGTTACTTTGCTAATCTAATTTTGTTTTTAATGTATCCTCTATTCGATAATTTATATGTCTGGTTTGTTATTCGTATTCTTACTGGAGCTGCAATAAATGCTTTGATGATTACTAGTGAAACCTGGTTAAATGAAATCATCACTGACGAAAACAGAGGTAAAACAATAGGCTTATTCAATGCCATCTTAGCAGCTTCAATGGCACTAGGACCCTTGGTCATTCCCATCGCAGGCATTGAGGGTTGGACGCCTTTTCTTTACATTGCGTGTTTTATTATATTAGCAATTATTCCTTTGTTGTTTACACCGTCATATGATCTGGATGTGCATACAAAATCCTCATTTAGTATTAGTTCGTTTTTTTTTCTTGCACCAATCATGTTGTTTGCCGCATTCATTTTCAGCTGGAAAGAAATTGCTTTATCAGCATTATTACCAGTTTACGGTGTACATCGTGGCATGGATGTAGCAGCAGCAGCAGTCATGCTAACCGCAATGGGAATGGGAGGCGTTTTTTTAGCTTATCCGGTTGGCTGGTTAGCTGATAAAATAGATCGTTTTAAAGTCATAATATTTTGTGGATCAATCGTTGGTCTAGGAGCCTTGTTATTACCCTTTGTGTTTAATACTAAATTTCTATGGCCCATGTTATTTTTCTGGGGTGGATCATTTACTGGTCTTTATACTTTGGCAATAACGATGATCGGACAACGGTATCGAGGTAATGAACTTGTTACCGCCAACGTGGCCCTAGGAATAATATGGGGTCTGGGTGCTTTAACGGGACCTTCTATTGCTGGTGTGGCAATGAGTACTTGGGGCCCTCAAGGTCTGCCTACCACTTTCTTGGTGGTAGCCATACTTTTTATCGTACTTGCTGTTTCTCGTAGGGTATTAATGACAGATAAAACCAAAGCGATATAAAGCTAATCATCTATAGCTGCCTGAATAATCTTTTGAGCACTATCACCTGTAACTTGCCAGCCTAAACATCTGACGTTACCGCCCATATAACAGACCTTACCAGCATTAACTGGTACAACCTTTCTATCAGTATATTGATATACAGTTTTTATCGCAGATATATCCAGATGTGAATCTTAGAGTGGTAAATAAATATAATTATTTGTTATTAATGCATTCGTGTATATGCCACAGGCTGAAGGAAAGTCTTCGTCCCAGACTTCAGTATCAAATTCTACGTCTATCTCAACAATCTTAATATCAGGAAATGCATTATTCAGTTCGTCCAATACTGAGCTTCGAAACGGTTCATCATATCGGTTAATGACAAGTGTATTCTCATCGACAAACATTAGCATTCCATCCGCA